>JAVEDA010000138.1 GCA_030841195.1 Actinomycetota bacterium
GGGTGCTCGGGTGGGGCGTCGGCGGCATCGAGGCGGAGGCCGCGATGCTCGGCCAGCCCGTGTCGATGCTCATCCCGAAGGTCGTCGGCTTCAAGCTGGTCGGCGCGCTGCCGGAGGGTGCGACGGCAACCGACCTGGTGCTCACCATCACCGAGATGCTGCGCAAGCACGGCGTGGTCGGCAAGTTCGTCGAGTTCTACGGCGAGGGGGTCGCGGCGGTGCCGCTGGCCAACCGCGCCACCATCGGCAACATGAGCCCGGAGTACGGCTCCACCGTGGCCATCTTCCCGATCGACGACGAGACCATCCGGTACCTGCGGATGACCGGGCGCGACGAGCAGCAGGTCGCCCTGGTCGAGGCCTACGCCAAGACCCAGGGGTTGTGGCACGACCCGGCCAGCGAGCCGGCGTACTCGGAGACCATCGAGCTCGACCTGTCGACCGTGGTCCCGTCCATCGCGGGGCCGAAGCGGCCGCAGGACCGGGTCAGCCTGTCCGACGCGAAGGACGGCTTCCGCGAGGCACTGGCGGCCTACACCGATGACGCCGAGTCGCCCGAGTCGAAGGTCGACGAGGGCTCGGCCGAGTCGTTCCCGGCGAGCGACTCGCCGGCCATCGGTACGACGGGCAACGGTGCGGCCGGAGCGCCGCACGGGGTGCCCGCGCACGCAGCCGCGGGCCGCCCGTCGAACCCCGCGAAGGTCTCGCTGGACGGGCAGGAGTTCGAGGTCGACCACGGTCACGTCGTCATCGCGGCCATCACCTCGTGCACCAACACGTCCAACCCGTCGGTGATGATCGGCGCCGCCCTGGTTGCCAAGAAGGCCGTCGAGCGCGGCCTCACCCGCAAGCCGTGGGTCAAGACGACCCTGGCGCCGGGCTCGAAGGTGGTCATGGACTACTACGACCGGGCCGGCCTCACGCCGTACCTCGACAAGATCGGCTTCAACCTGGTCGGCTACGGCTGCACCACCTGCATCGGGAACTCCGGCCCGCTGCAGGAGCCCATCAGCAAGGCGGTGAACGACAACGACCTCGCGGCGGTGTCGGTGCTGTCGGGCAACCGCAACTTCGAAGGCCGGATCAACCCGGACGTGAAGATGAACTACCTCATGTCGCCGCCGCTGGTCGTGGCCTATGCCCTCGCCGGGTCGATGGACATCGACATCACCACCGAGCCGCTCGGGCAGGATGCCGACGGGGCCGACGTCTTCTTGAGGGACGTCTGGCCGTCGGCCCAGGAGATCCAGGAGGTCGTCGACTCGGCGGTCGCCTCGGAGATGTTCAGCCGCAGCTACGCCGACGTGTTCGCCGGCGACGAACGGTGGACGTCACTGCCCACGCCCGAGGGTGACGTCTTCGAGTGGGACGCCGACTCGACGTACGTGCGGAAACCGCCGTACTTCGAGGGGATGCCGGCCGACCCCGAGCCGGTCACCGACATCGAGGGCGCCCGGGTGCTCGCCGTCCTGGGCGACTCGGTGACCACCGACCACATCTCGCCGGCCGGCTCGATCAAGGCCGACTCACCGGCCGGTGACTACCTACGCGAGCACGGCGTCGAGCGACGCGACTTCAACTCCTACGGGTCCCGGCGGGGCAACCACGAGGTGATGATCCGCGGCACCTTCGCCAACATCCGGCTGCGCAACCAGCTCGCACCTGGGACTGAGGGCGGCTTCACCCGGGACTTCACCGCCGGGGGCGAGGTCAGCTCCATCTACGACGCCGCGCAGCACTACGCGGCCACCGGCACTCCGCTGGTCATCCTCGCGGGCAAGGAGTACGGCTCCGGGTCTTCCCGCGACTGGGCCGCCAAGGGCACCGCGCTGCTCGGCGTGCGGGCCGTCATCGCCGAGTCCTACGAGCGGATCCACCGCTCCAACCTGATCGGCATGGGCGTGCTGCCGCTGCAGTACCGCGAAGGGGAGTCGGCGCAGTCGCTCGGCCTGACCGGCGAGGAGGTGTTCGCCGTCACCGGCGTCACCGCGCTGAACGACGGCGCGTCCCCGCGCGAGGTGACGGTGTCGGCGACACGCAGCGGAGGCGACTCCGTCGATTTTTCTGTGCGGCTGCGGATCGACACCCCGGGGGAGGCCGACTACTACCGGCACGGCGGCATCATGCAGTACGTCCTGAGGTCGCTGCTCCGCACCTGAGCGGGGACTGTGGCGCGATGGCCACGGGACGACCCGGACGTTTCGGCGCCGTTACGAACTTGTGACTTCCCGGGGTCGGCAGGGATGGGTACGTTGTGGTCCACAACATTCCTGGCGGCCCGAGTGCGGTGCCGCTGTTCCCCATCAGAAGGGCACCCCGACATGCGGATGCGAAAGATCGCGGTGGCCGGGCTGGTCGTCCTGCCGCTCCTGCTCACGGCCTGCGGTGGCTCCAGCGGCGGCTCCGGCACCGGCTCCGGCGGTGGCTCCAAGAGCGCCGCCGCGGGCGGCAAGGTCGGCGTGATCCTGCCGGACGCGGCGAGCTCGCCTCGCTGGGAGAACAACGACCGACCGCTGCTGGACCAGGCCATCAAGGCGGCCGGCTACACGGCGATCATCCAGAACGCCTCCAAGGACGTCACCAAGTTCGCGTCACTGTGCGACTCGATGATCAACCAGAGCGTCAACGTGCTGATGATCGTCAACCTGGACTCCGACAGCGGCGCGGCCTGCGAGAAGAAGGCCCTCGACGCCGGCATCCCGAGCATCGACTACGACCGGCTCACCCTCGGCGGGTCGGCGAAGTACTACGTGTCGTTCGACAACATCCAGGTCGGCAAGCTGATGGGTGACGGTCTCATCGCCTGCCTCGACGCCGCCGGCAAGACCAAGGCGAACATCGTCGAGATCAACGGTGACCCGACCGACAACAACGCGGCCCTGTTCAAGGAGGGCTACGACGGTGCGCTGAAGCCGAAGTACGACTCGGGCGACTACACCAAGGTCGGCGACCAGACCGGCAAGTGGGACGCCACGGTTGCCCAGACGACGTTTGAGCAGCTGTTCACGCAGGCCAAGGGCAAGGTCGACGGCGTGATCTCGGCCAACGACACCATGGCCGGCGGCATCGTGACGGTCCTGAAGAACAACAGTCTGGCCGGGAAGGTCCCGGTCACCGGCCAGGACGCCTCCGACGAGGGTCTGCAGCGGGTCGTCGCCGGCACCCAGTGCGGCACCGTGTTCAAGGACGTCAAGCTCGAGGCCAAGGCAGCCGCCGACCTGGCGGTCGCCATCCTCAAGGACGACGGCTCGGCGGACGCCCTGGTGAACGGCACGGCCAAGGACACCCAGGCGAACAAGGACGTCGACTCGGTCTTCGCCACCCCGGTGTGGGTGACGCAGGCCAACATCAAGGTCCCGTTCGACGCCGGCTACACGACGGTCGAGAAGGTGTGCACGGGGCCCTTCGCGGCCGACTGCACCAAGCTCGGTCTGTCCTAGCGCGGACGCAGGGGCCCGGTCCGGTAGCGGCCGGGCCGGGCCCCTGCGCGTCAACGCACCCGCGGCCTAGGGTGCTGCTCGTCCCATTGCGAACCACGACGCAGGCGAGGTGCCATGACAACCATGACCACGGAAGCCGGGAACGGAGCAGCGACCGGCGGGACGCCCCTCCTGCAGCTGCGGGGCGTGAACAAGAGCTTCGGTGCCGTCCAGGTGCTGCAGGACGTCGACCTCACCGTGCGGCTCGGCCGGGTGACGGCGCTTGTGGGTGACAACGGTGCCGGCAAGAGCACCCTGATCAAGGGCGTCGCGGGCATCCACGCCTTCGACAGCGGCGACTACGTGTTCGAGGGCCAGACGGTCAGCGTGCACAACCCCAAGCAGGCCAATGCGCTGGGCATCGAGGTCGTCTACCAGGACCTCGCGCTGTGCGACAACCTCGACATCGTCCAGAACCTTTATCTCGGCCGGGAGATGCTCTCGACCGGCTTCCTGGACGAGATCTCGATGGAGGAGCGCGCCGCCGAAACCCTGGCGGGCCTGTCCGTGCGCACCGTGAAGTCGACGCGGCAGAAGGTCGCCAGCCTCTCCGGCGGGCAGCGGCAGACCGTGGCCATCGCCCGGGCTGTGCTGTGGAACTCCAAGCTGGTGATCCTGGACGAGCCGACGGCCGCCCTGGGCGTGGCGCAGACGGAGCAGGTGCTGCGCCTGGTGCGCCGGCTCGCCGACCGCGGCCTGGCCGTGATCCTGATCAGCCACAACATGACCGACGTGCTGGCCGTCGCCGACGACATCGCGGTGCTCTACCTCGGCCGGCTCACTGCCCAGGTCGACGCCAAGGACGTGAACCACTCCGAGGTCGTCCAGCTCATCACCGGTGGGGAGCTGGTCAAGGAGGGCGGCAAGGTCGTGGTGACCGATCCGCACGACACCGACCTGGGACCCGATCCAGATGGACCCGACCCGACGCCCGGCCAGACGGGAGCGCAGTCATGACGCAGACCCCGGTGACCGACGAGCCCGTCGACGTCCCGCCCGCACCCCAGCCCAGTGTCCAGGAAGCCTTCCGCGAGTACGTGGCGCGGGTCCGCGGCGGCGACGTCGGACCACTGCCCGCCATCCTCGGCCTGGCCGTGCTGCTCGTCACCTTCTCGATCCTCCGGCCGGACACCTTCACCAACTCGTTCAACTTCGCCAACCTGCTGATCCAGAGCGCCCCGGTCATCGTGATCGCGATGGGCCTGGTCTTCGTCCTGCTGCTCGGCGAGATCGACCTGTCGGCGGGCTATACCGCGGGCGTCGCCGGCGCCGTGCTCGGTGTCGTCTCCACCAAGCACGACCAGCCGTGGTACCTCGGCGTGATCGCCTGCCTCGCCACCGGCGCCGTGATCGGGCTGGTGATCGGCCTGCTCGTCGCCCGGGTCGGCATCCCGTCCTTCGTGGTCACCCTGGCGGGGTTCCTCGCCCTGCAGGGCCTGCTGCTCAAGATCATCGGCGAGGGCGGCACGATCCGGATCCAGAGCGAGACCGTGCTGGCGATCATGGCCAAGAACCTGCCGGTCTGGCTCGGCTGGACGATGTACGTCGTGCTGATGCTGGTCTACGCCGCAGTGACCTTCCGCCAGCTCGCCACCCGGCGGTCCCGAGGCCTGGTGGCGACCTCGACCTCGGTGTGGCTCGCCAAGCTGGTCACGATGGCCGTGCTGCTCGGCATCTGCACCTACTATCTGAACCAGGAGCGCAGCCGGAACCCGGCGGTGAGCTCGATCAAGGGCGTGCCCATCGTGATCCCGGTCGTGCTGGCGATGCTGGTGCTGTTCACCCTGCTTCTCAACCGCACCGTCTTCGGTCGGCACGTCTACGCGGTCGGCGGCAACGCCGAGGCGGCCCGCCGGGCCGGCATCAACGTGCCGCGGATCCGGCTGCTCTGCTTCGTCCTGTGCTCGACCATCGCCGCGGCGGCGGGCGTGCTGCTCGCCAGCCGGGTCAACTCGGTGACCCCGAGCACCGGTGGCGGCGAGACGCTGCTGTACGCCGTCGGCGCGGCCGTGATCGGCGGGACCAGCCTGTTCGGTGGCAAGGGCCGTCCGGTCGACGCCATCATCGGCGGCCTGGTGGTCGCCGTGGTGGCCAACGGGATGGGGCTGCTCGACAAGTCGGCGGCTGTCGTCTACATGGTCACCGGCGGGGTCTTGCTGCTGGCCGCCGGCGTCGATGCCCTGTCGCGGCGACGCGCCATGGCGTCCGGGCGGGGCTAGCAGGCGCCCATGACGGTCCTGGCACGGGGCTCGCGCGGGGCGAGGTCCGAGGACGTGCGCCGGGGAAACCTGGCCACCCTGCTCCGCTACGTCCACGTGCACGGACCGACCCCGCGCAGCGAGCTGACGACCGTGCTGGGGCTGAACCGCAGCACCATCGGCGACCTCACCGGCGAGCTGGTGGCCGCCGGGCTGCTGCGGGAGGAGACCGGCCGGGCCGAGGGCGACCGTCGTACGGCGAGCAGCGGCGGCCGGCCGTCGCACGTCGTGCTGCCCGAGTCGCACCGGGTGCAGGTGCTGGCCGCCGACGTCGGGGTCACCCACCTCACGGTGGCCCGGATCGGCCTCGGCGGCGTGGTGCTGGCCCGGCGGGACCGCAGCTACCGCCGCGGGGCCCGGCGCCAGCGGGACGTGACGGCCACGATCGCGAAGGTCGGAGCCGAGCTGCTCGCCGAGATGGAGCTGGGCGCCGTGGTCATCGGGGCGGGGGTCGCCGTGCCGGGCATGGTGCGCCGGCGCGACGGGCAGGTGCGCCAGGCCCCCAACCTCGGATGGCAGGACGCACCGGTCGGAACGGTGCTCGCCCAGGCCTTCGGGCTCCCGGTGGCGGTCGGCAACGACGCCGACCTCGGCATCCGGGCCGAGCACGTCCGCGGCGCGGCGGCCGGCGTCGACGACGCCGTGTACCTGTCCGGGCACTCGGGCATCGGCGCCGGCATCATCGCGGGCGGGCTGCCCCTCGGCGGCCGGG
>JAVEDA010000191.1 GCA_030841195.1 Actinomycetota bacterium
GCGTGAGCACCACGCGCATCCCGGCAGCTGCCACCGCATCCACCAGCGCGTCGTCACCGACGACGCCGTCCGCGGTCATGAACGAGAAGTGCTCGATCGTGTCCGCACCGGCTGCCAGCGCGGCCGCGATGCCGTCCCGCCCGTGGGCGTGCACTGCCACCGGCAGCCCGTGCCGGTGCACCTCCGCGACCAGCGCGGACAGCTCGCTCGGCTCGAACTGCGCGGCGCCAGGGTCGCTGCCGGTCGTCAGGTTGCCTCCGGTGGCAAACACCTTGACCACGTCGACGCCACGGTCCGCCCGCTCCGCCACCGCAGCGCGCACCTGCTCGACCCCGTCGACCTCGCCGCCGAGGAACCAGCAGCGGCCGCCGACCGTCGTCAACGGAGGGCCGCAGACGACCAACCTCGGCCTGGCGGTCGGGTCCGCCGCCAGCTCGTCGCGCAGCGCGAGCGTGACGTACCCGCGGTCGCCGAGGTCGCGCACCGTGGTGACCGGCGGCCAGCGCGGTCGCCGCCGCGAGCCTCGCCTGGGCGGCCAGCTCCTCGTCGGACGCGGACCAGCACGTCGGCCCCTGACCGGCGTACCTCTCCGTCGAACACCACACCTGCGCGCAGCACCAGCACAGGCACCACCCCGCGCCGGATCTTGCCACCCGCGCTCCCCTGTGCCCAGGCCCGATCCCCATCCCCCATGGGATCGGGCAGGATGGCCCGGTGGCGCTCAGGGTGGCGGTGGCAGCGCCCAACGCGATGGCGGCCCGGGCGGGGCTGCAGGTAGCAGAGGCCGGCGGCGGCGCCGTCGACGCGGCAGTCGCGGCCTCGTTGGTGACGATGGTCACCGAGCCCGGCATCGTGTCGTTGGCCGGCGGCGCGTTCGTGACGGTGTGGCCGCACGGGACGCCGGAAGCGGTGACTATTGACGGCTACGTGGACATGCCTGGTCGGGGCCGGCCGGCCGGCCCGGTCTCCGTGCAGGAGGTGCGCACCGGCTACGGCGGCGGCGTGACCATGACGGTCGGCCCGGGCACCACGGCGGTGCCAGGCGCGCTGGCCGCCCTCGACCTGGCCCAGGCGAGGTTCGGGGCTCTGCCGTGGGCAGAGGTCGTCGCACCGGCCGCCGAGGTCGCCCGGACCGGCTTCCCGCTGGGGTCGGCGTCGGGCTACTACCTCCCGTACGTCCGCGAGAGCACCTTCGGTTGGGACCCTGAGACGGCCCGGGCGCTGCGCCGGCCCGACGGCGGCTGGGTCGAGACCGGCGACCCGATGCTGATCGACGGGCTGGCCGCGACGTTGTCGCTGATCGCCGAGCAGGGCGCCCGGACCCTGTACGACGGTGAGCTGGCCCGGCTGCTGGCGGCCGACATGGCGGCTCGCGGCGGCCTGGTGACGGCGGCGGACCTCGCTGCCTACCGGCCACTCATGCGCACCGCCCTCGGAGTCCGCGCCGGTGCCTGGGACCTGCGCACCAACCCGCCCCCGTCACTCGGCGGTCCGGTGCTGGCGGCCATGCTCACGCTGCTCGGCGACCGACCTGCCGGTGCCTGGACGGAGGGGGACGTGGCGCACCTGGTCGCCGTGCAGCGGCGGGTACTGGACGCCCGCCACGACCGCTTGGACGTGGCCGACGACCGCACCGCTGCGGCGCTGGACCTGCTGCGCGAGGTCGGCTGGACGGCGGCTGGGTCACCGAGCACGGCGCACGTTTCGGTGGTCGACAGCACTGGCAACGCGTGCGCGATCACCTCGTCGTACGGGTACGGGTCCGGCGCGACGCTGCCGGGCACCGGGCTGTGGCTGAACAACTGCCTCGGCGAGCACGAGTTGAACCGCGGCACTCCCCCGGCACCCGGCGAGCGGCTGCCCAGCAACATGGCGCCCACGGTGGGCCGCCGTGACGACGGGGCGGTCCTGGCCATCGGCAGCCCCGGCGCCGACCGGATCACCACGGCCATGTTGCAGGCGCTGGCGTCGTTCGCGCACGGCGGCGCCAGCCTGCAGGGCGCGATCGACCGGCCCCGGCTGCACGTCAACCACCTCGACGGCGACGACGCCCTGGCGGCCGGCACCTCGGTGCGGGTGGAGGCGGAGGAGGACCTGCCGCTGCCCGAGGTCGACCTGCCGGTGCGCCGCCACCACCCGCGGTCGATGTACTTCGGCGGGGTCGGGGCCGCCCTGCGGCTTCCCGACGGTGACGTCGAGGCCGCCGCCGACCCACGCCGCGCCGGCGCGGCACTCACCTCGCCCTGACCAGGACCGGCGATGCGGACCGCGCATGCCGATCGACACACAAGGCCACGACGTCACTTGACGACGCGGGTGAGCCGGAGAACCCTCGACATCGCTCCCGGACCGATGTCCCGGCTGGCCGAGATTGCCGGGATGTCGCAGTAGCCCCAGCCGACCCGTCAGGCGCGCCCGTGCTGCGGCAGGATCCGGGTGGCGGACGTCGATCACCGACCCGTTGGGGATCGCCTGTCCGCTGACCTAGGCTCGGGAGACGCCGCCCAGCACCCGCGGAGGACCCGGATGCCCGACACCTGTTCGCACCTCGATGACGTCGACCGTGCCGCCACCCCCTCGTCCGAGGGCTGCGAGGACTGCCTGCGTACGGGCGGGTACTGGGTCCACCTGCGGATGTGCCGCCACTGCGGCCACGTCGGCTGCTGCGACTCCTCACCGAGCAAGCACGCGACCGCACACTTCCACTCCGCCGGCCACCCGCTGGTCTCCTCGTTCGAGCCCGGCGAGGACTGGTGGTGGTGCTACGTGGACGAGCTGGGCTTCCTGGTGGCCGACCTACCGACGTACTCCCACCAATGACCGACCAGCCCGACCGAGCCGATCGTCCCGTTCGCCCGGTCCTGCTGACCGTCGACGACGACCCGGCCGTCTCCCGGTCCGTCGCCCGCGACCTCCGGCGCCAGTACGGCGAGCACCACCGCGTGGTGCGCGCCTCGTCCGGGGCCGAGGCCATGGAGACGCTCCGCGAGCTGAAGCTGCGCGGTGAGCAGGTCGCGGTGCTGCTGGCCGACTACCGGATGCCGGAGATGAGCGGCATCGAGTTCCTCGAGTCAGCGATGGACCTCTACCCCCGGGCCCGACGGGCGCTGCTCACGGCTTACGCCGACACCGACGCGGCCATCGCGGCGATCAACGTGGTGGACGTCGACCACTACCTGCTCAAGCCGTGGGAGCCACCGGAGGAGAAGCTCTACCCGGTCATCGACGCGATGCTCGACTCCTACCAGGCGGCGGGGGACGCCGGGGTCCGCGAGACCAAGGTGGTGGGCCACCGCTGGTCCGCCCCGTCGTTCGAAGTGCGCGACTTCCTGGCTCGCAACGCTGTCCCTTACCGCTGGTTCGTCGTGGACGAGCCGGAGGGGCAGCGGCTGCTGGCTGCTGCGGGCGTCGGCGCGGACCGGCTGCCGCTGGTGGTGACCCCGGAGGGAGAGGCGCTGGTGGCGCCCACCACCACCGAGGTGGCAGCCGCCGTCGGCCTGTCGACCACACCCGCCACCGACTTCTACGACCTCGTCGTCGTCGGCGGCGGGCCGGCCGGTCTCGGCGCCGCCGTCTACGGCGCATCGGAGGGGCTACACACCCTGCTGGTGGAGCGGGACGCGACCGGTGGACAGGCCGGCCAGTCGTCCCGGATCGAGAACTACCTCGGCTTCCCGGACGGCGTGTCCGGCGCCCAGCTCACCGACCGGGCCCGAAGGCAGGCCGTCAAGTTCGGCACCGAGATCCTCACGGCGCGCGACGTCACCGCGCTGCGCGCGAAAGGACCTGCGCGGGTGGTGCGGTTCGGCGACGGGATCGAGGTCGCGGCGCACGCCGTCATCATCGCCACCGGTGTCTCCTACCGGGACCTGGACGCTCCCGGCGTCAGCCAGCTCAGTGGCAGCGGCCTGTTCTACGGCTCCGCTGCGACCGAGGCATCCGACTGCGTGGACGCCGACGTCTACATCGTCGGCGGCGCGAACTCGGCCGGCCAGGCAGCCCTCTTCTTCTCCCGGGTGGCCAAGTCCGTCACGCTGGTGGTCCGTGCGGACAGCCTCGAGGTCAGCATGTCGCAGTACCTGATCGAGCAGCTGCAGGCGATCGACAACGTGACCTTGCGGCTCTGCACCGTGGTGGCCGAGGCGCACGGCGACGACCACCTCGAGGCGCTCACGCTGCAGCACGCGGTTTCCGGCGCCAGCGAGCGGGTCGACACAAGCCATGCGTTCGTGTTCATCGGTGCCCAGCCCCGCACCGACTGGCTGGAAGGCACCCTGCTGCGCGACGAGCGCGGGTTCCTGCTCACCGGGCCAGACCTGCTCGTCGACGGCCAGCGACCGCGCGGCTGGCCGCTGGACCGCGACCCGTGGCCGCTGGAGGCGAGCATCCCCGGCGTGTTCGTCGCCGGTGACGCCCGCGCCGACTCGGTCAAGCGGGTCGCCTCTGCTGTCGGTGAGGGCGCGATGGCCGTGACTCTCGCCCACCGTTACCTGGGAGCACCATGACCGTCACCGCGGAGCCGACCGGCGTACGTCTGACGAACGACGAGCTGCGCACGCTGTTCCTGTTCGAGGCGCTGACCGACGACCAGCTGAGCTGGTTCGCCGAGCGTGGCTGGGTGACCGAGGTGCCAGGCGGCACCACGGTCTTCGCCGAGGGCGACCCGGCAGAACTGATGATGGTGCTGCTCTCCGGCACCATCGCGATGAGCCGCCGGGTCGGGCAGGACGACGTCGAGACGGTACGCACCGAGCAGGTCGGTGTGTACGGCGGCGCGATGCAGAGCTACCTGGGCGACGACGCACCACCGTCGTACACCGCGAGCGTCACGGTCATCAGCGATGCCCGGCTGTGGCTGATCCGCGCCAGCGACTTCGCCGACGCCGTCCGCGACTGGTTCCCGATGGCCATCCACCTGCTCGAGGGCTTGTTCTACGGCATGCGCAACTCCCAGCAGATCGTCAACCAGCGGCAGCAACTGCTGGCGCTCGGCGCGCTGACCGCGGGCCTCACCCACGAGCTGAACAACCCGGCGGCCGCGGCGGTCCGGGCCAACTCCGCGCTGCGCGACCGGTTCGCGGCGATGCGGCGCAAGCTGGCGATGCTGGCGCACGAGGAGATCGACCCCCGGCTGCTCGAGCTGCTCGTCGACGTCCAGGAGGAGGCGGTGCTGGTGGCCGCCGACCCCCCGGAGCTGACCCCGATGCAGGAGTCGGAGCGCGAGGACGAGCTGATGGCGTGGCTGGAGGAGCACGGTGTCGAAGGAGCCTGGGAGCTCGCTCCCGTCTTTGTCGCGGCCGGGACGACGCCCACCTTCCTCGACCGGATAGCGAAGGGCGCTCCGCCGGACGTCCTCGAGGGCGCCCTGCGGTGGCTGTCCTACACGGTGGAGACCGAGCTGCTGCTCGACGAGATCACCGACTCCGTCACCCGGATCTCCACCCTGGTCGCCGCCGCGAAGCAGTACTCCCACATGGACCGGGCGCCGTTCGAGCGGGTCGACATCCACGACGGCCTGAAGAGCACTCTCGCGATGCTGGCCGGCAAGCTGACGGGCCTGGAGGTGGTCAAAGACCTCGACCGCACGTTGCCACCTGTGCCGATCTACGGCGGCGAGCTCAACCAGGTGTGGACCAACCTGATCGACAACGCGGTGCAGGCCATGGACGGCAGCGGAACGCTGACCATCCGCACCAGCCGCGAGGGCGACTGTGCCCGGGTCGAGATCGGCGACACCGGACCAGGGGTCCCGGCCGAGCTGCGGCAGCGCATCTTCGAGCCGTTCTTCACCACCAAGCCGGTGGGTCAGGGGACCGGGCTCGGCCTCGACATCTCCTACCGGATCGTGGTGGCCCGGCACGGCGGTGATCTCACCGTCGAGTCGCAGCCGGGCGACACCCGGTTCGTCGTCCGGCTGCCGCTGACGGAGCGCCCGGCCAGCTGAATTCGGGGCCAACACCGACCGCACAATGATCACGGAACCGTGATCAACACATACCTACCGCGACGAATTCGCCGCGGTCGACCACCAACGATCACGGAACCGTGATCATTCGGCGTCAGGGGCGAGGGGGGCGTTCCTGTTCATCGGCGAGCTGGGCCCGCTGCTGGACGTGAGCCAGGCCGTGCAGGACGTGTCGCCGTTTCCACACGTGCCGCGGCTGCCCGGTGGCGACTACGCGTCCGCTCCCCTGCTGGGGCTGGCGGCGACGACGGCCGTGCTGCTGGTCGCCGGCTTCGCCGGCTTCCGCCGTCGGGACCTGGGCTGAGCCGGTGGGTCCTTCGGGGTCAGAAGGGCAGTGGGCGGCCGGTGGGGGTGCGGAGGTCCAGACGGGTCGGCAAGGTCCTGGTGATCCGCTTCGTGGTCTGCTGCTGACGCATGGCCGGACTCCTCTCGACGTGCTGCTGGCTGTGCGTGGCGTCTTGCTTGTCTCCACGAGGATGCGGCGCCGTGGGTTCACGGTCGTCCGCCTGGAGGCTGAGACTCGTGTCGTCCCTGAGAACTACCGTGGGGACATGACCGAGAAGATCAGCCCGGGCACGTTCCACGCGGCCGAGGGAGTCGACGACTGGCGGGCGGTGTTCGAGGGGGCTTGCGCCCACTTCCGAACCCGGACGTTCGTCGCGGGCCTGGCGCTGGTGGACGAGATCGGCCGGCTGGCCGAGGCGGCCCAGCACCATCCGGACATCGACCTGCGGTACGACGCCGTGACAGTGCGCCTGTCGACGCACGAGGTCCGAGGCCTGAGCCAGCGTGACGTCTCGCTGGCCCAGCAGATCTCGGCGGCCGCGCGCCACCTCAGCGTCACAGCAGACCCGTCGGCCGTGCAGACCGTGCAGTTCACTGTGGACGCCTTGGTCTCGACCGACGTGCTGCCGTTCTGGCGGGCCGTCCTCGGCTACGAGCAGGTCGGCGACGAGGACCTGCTGGACCCGCGCCGACGCGGCCCGGCGATCTGGTTCCAGCAGATGGTGGAGCCGCGCACCGGTCGCAACCGGATCCACGTCGACATCTCGGTGCCGCACGACCAGGCGGAGGCACGGGTCGCGGCCGGAGTGGCCGCCGGCGGTCGCGTGATGTTCGACCGCTACGCCCCGACGTGGTGGACCCTGGCCGATCCCGAGGGCAACGAGGTCGACATCGCCACCTGGCAGGGCCGGGAGTGAGCCACTGAGGCGGTCAGCCTGGTCGGTCCAGCTCCAGGTCGAGCCAGCGGGCCAGGTCGGTGATCTCGCGGTCGACGGCCGCGGTCATGGCCTTGCTGAACTGCAGATCCCGGTGGACCGCCGTGACGCGGAGTACCCCGGCCTTGTAGTCGGCCCGGGCGTCGAGCTTCCCGACCAGCCGGTCCCCGTAGAGGATCGGGAGGGCGTAGTAACCCCACCGGCGCGCGGCGGCCGGCTTGTACATCTCCAGGATGTAGTCGAACTCGAAGAGCTCGCCCATCCGCTTGCGGTCCGCGAGCAGCCGGTCGAACGGCGACAGCAGCGCCGCGCGACCGGCGAAGGGCTGGCCCAGCTGGGCTGGGTCGACCCGCCACCGGCCGCGAACCCCCTCGACCACGGCGGGCTCGCCCGCATCGCCGACGTCGATCGGCTCGACGGGTAGTTTCGTGGCGCTGGGCCGGGCGATGCCGAGGCCGCTGAGGCGGCGCTCGTCGAGCAGCCGCCGGGCCTCTTCCAGCGGCGGCACGGGGTCGTCGGGATAGATCCGGGAGGCGAGGTCCCAGAGCCGGTCGCGGCCCTGTCCTCCAGCCGCGCCGACCTCGCCGCGTTGTACGAGCTTGTCGAGCATCATCCGGAGGTTCCGGTTGTCGTTCCAGCCGCTTGAGGCCCACGGCACGACGCAGGTGTCGGGCAGCTCGCTGGTCGGCAACGGCCCGTCGGCGCGGAGGCGCTCGAGGATCTCCCGCCGGCAGTCGTTGTTGGCATTCACCCAGTCGCGCACGTCCTCCTGCCACTCGCGCAGCTCACCGGACCCCGGCCAGGCGGCCATCTCGGCCCGGAACAGCGCGATGTCCTCGGGCACCCGCAGAGTCTGGTGCAGCTCGATCAACTGCTGCTCGTCGAGTGCGTCCCACATCTCCTGCGGGTCGAAGGCCGACGCCAGCCGGCTCCACAGCACCAGCTCGGCGCTCGGGGCGACCGCGCTGGTCGGCTCGATCTGCACCAAGGTGAGCTGCCGGACCGTCTCCACCAGGTCGGTCGGGCGTTGCCGGGTCAGCAACTGGGCCCGCACCGCGATGCGCCGGGCGTCGGTGCGGCTGAGCTCGTGCACCCTGACCATGCCGCGAGCGTAGGTGAGACAGGTGTCAATGACGGGACGGTCCAGTAGGGACGGCCCTCAGGCGGGTACGTCGGTTGTCGCTGCGGCGACGGACCGGACGGCGCTGAACGAGGCGGTCATCAGGGTGTTGTGGGTGGGGTCGTCGGGCGCGAGCTCCGCGTAGGTCTTGCCGCCGGAGGCCTTGGTCGCGTGCTTCTCGATCGTCTGGGCCTCGGTGTACGCGGTCAGCGGTCCGTCGACGGCGTCACCGGCGAAGTGGTCCGCGTCATCGGACACGGTGATCCGCTCGTCGGACAGCTGGGACTGGAGGAGGATCCACGTGCCTGCCCCAGCGACGACCATGACGGCTCCCGCCGCCATGACGAGTATCGCAAGCACGCGGATGCTGCCTGGCACCTTCACAGCCGACTTCGTTGCCATGGCCTACCTCCCGGAGATTCGGCCGTCGGGTCGGGTCAGGCGTAGCGCGCCCGGCCGGTGTACGCGCTGCCGGCCAGATGCCCGATGTCGCGGAGGAACCCGAGCGTCACGAGTACCCAGCCCCAGCCGCTCACGCCACCCACGGGACTCCACGCCAGGACGACGAGGATCAAGATCGCCGCGCCGCCGATCCCCCACGAGATGATGGCGGCAGGCCCGGCGGTGCCGAGCGCGCCTTGGGCGCCGAACAGCCAGCCGGAGCCGATGATCGACCCTTCCGAAGCCCAGATCAGGCCGATGAAGCCGACCTCCCGGCGCAAGCCCTTGTGTTCACCCGACGCAGTGCGTACGCGTTCTGCCACTGCCATGTCGTCACTCCCGCCGAATCACGGCCAGAGACCACAGATCGGCCTCGGCCAGACCCGAGCGTGCAACTTCGCATCTAAGAACTCGAAGAGCGGGCTCCCCCCAGAGGTCAGGAGGCCCCTAGGCAAGCTCACCAGCCGCGTTTTGCCCCGTCATGCCTGAA
>JAVEDA010000199.1 GCA_030841195.1 Actinomycetota bacterium
CGCCGCGCTGCGCATGTTCTGCAGCACGGTGCGCTCGGGGTCGAGGGTCTCGTGCTCCTGCGCGTAGTAGCCGATCTTGAGCCCGTGGCCGGGCAGCACCTCGCCGGTGTCGGGCTCCTCCACGCCGGCCAGCAGCCGCATCAGCGTGGTCTTGCCGGCACCGTTGAGGCCCAGGATGACCACCCGGCTGCCCCGGTCGATAGCAAGGTCGACGTCGGTGAACACCTCGAGCGAGCCGTAGGACTTCGACAACCCTTCTGCGGTGAGCGGCGTCTTGCCGCACGGCGCCGGCTCGGGGAAGCGCAGCTTCGCGACCCGGTCGGTCCGGCGGACCTCGTCCAGACCGGACAGCAGCTTGGCTGCGCGCTTGTCCATGCTCTGGGCCGCGCGGGCCTTGGTGGCCTTGTAGCGCATCCGGTCGGCCTGGGCCTTGAGCACCGAGGCCTGCTTCTCGACGTTGGCCCGCTCGCGCTTGCGACGGCGCTCGTCGGTCTCCCGCTGCAGGAGGTACGCCTTCCAGCCCACGTTGTAGATGTCCAGCTCGGCCCGGTTGGCGTCGAGGTGGAACACCCGGGTCACCGTGTGCTCGAGCAGCCCGACGTCGTGGCTGATGACCACCAGCCCGCCCTTGTACGAGCCCAGGTAGTCGCGCAGCCAGACGATCGAGTCGGCGTCCAGGTGGTTGGTCGGCTCGTCCAGCAGCAGGGTGGCGTCGCTGCCGGTCGAGGCGAACAGGATCCGGGACAGCTCCACCCGGCGGCGCTGGCCACCGGACAGGGTCCGCAGCGGCTGCTCCAGCACCCGATCGGGCAGGCCGAGACTGGACGCGAACGACGCGGCCTCGCTCTCGGCCGCGTACCCGCCCGCCGCCTGGAACTCGGCCTCCAGCCGCACATAGCGGCGCATCGCCTTCTCGTGCGTCTCGGCGTCGGCGCTGGCCATCTCTCCCTCGGTGGTCCGCATCCGGCGTACGACGGTGTCCAGACCGCGTGCGGACAGGATCCGGTCCCGGGCGAGCACCTCGAGGTCACCGGTGCGCGGATCCTGCGGGAGGTAGCCGACGCTGCCGGACCGAGTGACCGCTCCGGCGGCCGGCTGGCTCTCACCCGACAGCACCCGGGTGAGCGTGGTCTTCCCCGCCCCGTTGCGCCCCACCAGGCCCACCCGGTCGCCTGGTGCGATCCGGAAGGTCGTATCCCCGAGCAGCAGCTGGGAGCTGACCCGCAGCTCCAGGCCGGTCGCGGTGATCATGGAAAGTCCTTCGGCGTCGCAGGTGCGGGTGGGCTCTCGCGCGAGTGGGTACAGCGAGGTGAGCTCACGGGCACGGCGCGGACATGCGCCGTAGTCTACGCGGGCGCTGAACGACGAAAGGTGCGCGTGGTGGGGATCAAGTTCGACGACCAGTCGGTGGACACGTCCGGCGTGTCCGACCAGCGCGGCCGCGGGATCGGCGGGCCGGTGGCCATCGGCGGCGGCGGGCTCGGCATCGTCGGCCTGATCGTCTTCCTGCTCATCAATGTGCTGGGCGGCGGCAGTGGCATCGACACCACCCAGCTGGTCCCCCAGGACGGCTCGGTGCAGGGGCAGGGCACCGGCGAGGGCGACTTGGAGACCCGCTGCAACACAGCCGGGGCCATCGACAAGTACGACGACTGCTTCTTGGTCAAGGTCTACAACGAGATCAACGAGGTCTGGACCGACGAGTTCGCGCGGGCCGGGGAGAAGTACGAGCAGCCCGGGCTGACCTTCTTCACCCAGGCGGTGAACACCGGCTGCGGCCAGGCGTCGTCGCAGGTGGGCCCGTTCTACTGCCCGCCGGACCAGATGATCTACATCGACATCGGCTTCCTGCAGCAGCTGCAGCAGCAGTTCGGTGCCCAGGGCCGCTACGCGCAGGCCTACATCCTGGCGCACGAGGCCGGCCACCACTTGCAGACGCTGTTCGGCACCGAGCGCAAGGTCCGGGCCGCCCAGCAGTCCCAGCCGAGCAAGCAGAACGAGCTGTCGGTGGCGATGGAGCTGCAGGCGGACTGCTACGCCGGCGTATGGAGCAAGCTCGCCGACGACGCGGGGAACGTGTCGATCGGGGACGCCGAGGTGCAGCAGGCCCAGGACGCGGCCGCCGCCGTGGGAGACGACCGGATCCAGCAGCAGACCCAGGGCCGGGTGGACAAGGAGTCCTGGACCCACGGGTCGGCGGCGCAGCGGAAGCAGTGGTTCACCACCGGACGCAGCACCGGCGACGTGAACGCCTGCGACACCTTCCGCGGCGTCTGACCGGACGGCTGGCCGGCTCGGAGCCTCGGCCGTGACCGGATAGTTGCCGGTTCGTGACGGTAGCGGCCTCGTCGGCTGTCGCACCCAACCGCAAGAGTGGCGCTCGTGCGTCACTTCTCGCTGCTGCGGCCCCTCGGGCGGATCTGGCTGCTCCGGCGGACCCGGCGCCTGCACATCGAGGTGATCGACGCCTCCTGGCACGTGGACACCGAGGCGATCTGCCCCGACTGCCTGCAGTGGATCGGCCCGGCCGACTTCGTCCGGCGCAACGCCTTCGACCTGCTCGAGCACGAGGTGTGCCCGCCGGCAGTGGTCCGGCAACATCGCCTGTGAAGCGCCTTCGCGCGGACAGCCCGTCTCACGTCACCGTCAGGGCGGGAGTCGGCTCAGACGTTGAAGCCGAGGGCGCGCAGCTGCTCGCGGCCCTCGTCGGTGATCTTGTCCGGGCCCCACGGCGGCATCCAGACCCAGTTGATCTTGGTCTCCTTGACCAGCCCCGACAGCGCCGAGTTGGTCTGGTCCTCGATCACGTCGGTCAGCGGACAGGCCGCAGAGGTCAGGGTCATGTCCAGGGTGCACGCGTTGTCGTCGTCGACGTGGATGCCGTAGACCAGTCCGAGGTCGACCACGTTGATGCCGAGCTCGGGGTCGACCACGTCGCGCATGGCCTCCTCGACGTCATCGACCTTCGCGATGCCCCCGGGGGTGCCCGCGTCGGCCTGGGTCACGGTCTCACTCATGCGGTCTCCTCGATCGTCTGCACGTCGTCAGCAGCAACCGCCTGCGCGGTCGCATCCTTCCAGGCCATCCAGCCCAGCAGCGCGCACTTGATCCGCGCCGGGTACTTCGACACGCCCTCGAACGCCACGGCGTCCTCGAGCACGTCCTCCTGCTCGGCGACCACCGCGTCGGTGTCGCCCTTCGTGCGCATCAGGGTGAGAAACGCGTCATACGCCTTGGTCGCCTCGGCCACGTCCTTGCCGAC
>JAVEDA010000158.1 GCA_030841195.1 Actinomycetota bacterium
CCTGCCGCGGCGTCTACCAGGTGGAGGATGCAGCTGGGTCCGAGGGAGCGGTCATGGTGGTGCGCGAGCGGCCGGAGGCGGCGTTCCACGAGTTCGTGGCCGCTCGCTCGGCGAGCCTGTTCCGCACGGCGCTGCTGATGGTGGGCGACCACCAGCTGGCCCAGGACCTGCTGCAGGAGTCGCTCGTCAAGACCTACGTCGCGTGGCCGCGGCTGCGTGCGGTCACCAACGCCGAGGCGTACGCCCGACGGGTCGTCGTGACCACGTCGATCTCCTGGCGCCGGCGCAGGTCGTTCCACGAGCGCCCGGTCGACCCGCTCCCGGAGCTGGTCGTGGCCGACCTCGTTGACTCGGTCGTCGGCCGGCTTGACCTGTGGCCGCTGGTGCAGGCGCTGCCCCCGAAGCAGCGCGCTGCGGTGGTGCTGCGCTACTGCGAGGACCTCTCCGAGGCGCAGACGGCGGAGCTGATGGGCTGCTCCGTCGGTGCCGTGAAGAAGAACGCGTCCGTAGGGCTGGCCAAGCTGCGGGACCGGATGGGCGGCCAGCTCACGATGCCCACCTCGGGAGAGTCGGCGGTGACGTCATGACCACCTCGCTGCGTGACCTCGGCGACCGGGCCGGGACCGTCCCAGCGCCTCAGCTGGACGTGGCGGCTCTGGTCGCGGCCGGCGAGTCGCGGATCCGGCGGCGCCGGCTGGTCGCGGTGGCTGCGGTCACCGCCGTCGTGCTGGCCGTGCTCTCGGGGGCCGCACTCCTGGCGCCCGGTTCGCGACAGGCCGCGCCCCCGCCCGCCGGGGACGACCGGACGCACTCCCCGGACGGCGACCTGGTGGAGACCCATGCGGGGCGGCTGCTGACCTACTCCGTCGGAACGGTCATCCACTGGGGCAACCGGACCATCGACGTCGGACAGGTGGCTCGCGGCCGCGACGTCAGACGGGTGTCCCTCGCCTACGTCGACGCCACCGACGACGGGGTCGTCTTCATCACCGCGCTCCCGTCAGAACGCGATGCCAACGGGGAGATCGGCGTGCCGTACGGCGCCGCCTCCATCTGGTTCACCGACGGCTCGGCGCCGGTCCGGATCGGCACCACGTCCGGCAGCGCCGTGCGTGGGTTCGGGATCGCCACCTCGGCCTCGGGGTCGACACTCGCCTGGAAGGAGCCCGGGGACGAGACCAGCCATACGCTGGCCTACCCGTTCGGGCCGGTGGTGGTGTACGACACCGGCCGGATGCGCGAACTCGGCCGCTTCGGGGGTACCGACGCCTTCCCCCTCGAGCCGGTCTATGACGACGCCGTCTACTGGTTGCCAGACGCGAGCGCGTGCTCGCTGACCAATTTTCAGTTCGGACCGGCCACCGGGTGCAGGCGTACTGCTCCGGTGATGCGCTTCGACACGGCGTCCGGCCAGCAGACCGAGGTCACCGGGGCCGACTACGAGGCGGACCGGCTGGGCAGGCCAGGAGTGTTGACCGGTCCGTCCGACGACTCCGTGGCACATGGCGGCGGGCCTGCCCTCCGCTTCGTCCGACGCGGTGGCCGCCTGGTCGCGGACGGCGGCGAGCCGGGGGCCGGGTTCATCCCGACCCTCGCCCTGACCGGCCGACCGGTGCGGCTGCGCATGCCCGCGGGCGACCGGACCTCGGACGCTCTCGCGATCACCCAGTGGCTCGACGCCGACCGGGTCGTCCTCGTCGCCCCCCACTCGTACGGCGGGGCAGACGGGACGGAGCTCCTCGTCTGCCGCCTGTCGACCGGTGGCTGCCGGCTCGCGGTTCGCTTCCCGGACGCCAACTTCACCGAGCCGGGGCCGGCCGGCATCCACGGCTGACCGGACGGCCGTCCTGCGATCAGTCCAGCGCCTCGACCTGGGCGGCCAGCCAGGCACTCGGCGGCAGCCGTACGGACACCTCGGCCAGCCGGTCGGTGCGGGCCCGCCGCTCCTCGCGTGACATGGACAGGGCGCGGTCCAGGGCGTCCGCGGTGCCGGACACGTCGAACGGGTTGACGAGCAACGCGTCCTCGCCGAACTCGTCGGCCACGCCGGCCTCGGTCGAGAGCACCACGGCACAGCCGTTCTCCGAGAGGACCGGCACCTCCTTGGCCACCAGGTTCATCCCGTCCCGCACCGGGTTGACCAGCAGCACGTCCCCGACCCGGTAGAGGGCCAGCGACCGCGCGTAGTCGTCGGTCACGTCGAGCACGATCGGCCGCCAGTCGTCGGTGCCGAACTCGTCCTCGATCTCCACCGCCATCCGCTGCACCTGCGCGGTGTACTCGCGGTACTCCGGCAGGTCGTGCCGGCTGGGGTAGGCCGAGGCCAGGTGGGTCACCTTCCCGCGCCACTGCGGGTAGCGCCGGAGCAGCTCGCGGTAGGCCAGCAGCCCGCGACTGATGTTCTTGCTCAGCTCGGTGCGGTCGACCCGGATGATCGCCTGCCGGTCGCCCAGCTTGTCCCGCAGGGCGCCGAGTCGCGACTCCACGTCGTGCCGGCTCGCCCGCTCGCGCAGGGCGTCGGCGTCGACCCCGAGCGGGTGCACGCCCAGCCGGGTGGTGCGACCGGCGTGCCGCACCTGGGTCTCGTCGCCCTCCGCGCCGAGGTACTCCACGCAGCACGCCGCGAAGGCGCGGGCCCACCGCGGCGAGTGGAAGCCCGCGTGGTCGGCGCCCAGCATGCCGAGCAGGGTCTCGCGGGCGACCTCGGTGGGCAGCAGCCGGAAGTAGTCGACGGGAGCCCACGGCGTGTGCGAGAAGTGCGCGATGCGCAGGTCCGGCCGCAGGTCGCGCAGCACCTGCGGCAGCAGGGTGAGGTGGTAGTCCTGCACCAGGACTTTCGCGCCCTCGGCCGCCTCCTCGGCCAGCGCCTCCGCGAAAGCCCGGTTGTAGGCCTCGTAGGACGACCACTCGCGGTGGAAGCTGGCGTCGAACGCGGGCGCGGTCGGGATCGCGTACAGCAGGTGGTGGATGAACCACAGCGTCGAGTTGGCGATCGCGTTGTAGGCGCGGTGGAACGTCGCCGGGTCGATGTCGAGCATCCGCACCGCCATGCCGCCGGTGTCGTGCCCGTCCCGGTCCAGCCGGCCGCCCTCCACCTTGCGGGCCGCCGCCCGGTCACCGTCGGAGAGCGCCGCACACACCCAGACCACGCCGTCGCTGCCCAGCCCGGACAGCCCGGAGACCAGCCCGCCCCCGCCGCGGCTCGCCTCGAGCTGCCCGTCGTCCCGCTCGGTGAACTGCAGCGGTCCGCGGTTGGATGCGACGAGCAGGCGAGCCGAGCCGGACGATGCCATGAGCGGCACCTTCCCGCCGTCCGGGGTGATCAAGCAACTTTCCGGCGGTTGGGGTACCCACCGTCCGCCAGCCCCGCCCGGACCTCGAAGATGTTGTACGACGACGCGTCGCGGCACCGCAGCCACGACCACGCGGCGGCCAGTCCGTAGAGGGGCAGCATCAGCGGCCCGACGCAACAGGCGTACTGGGTGGCGTGCCGCGCCTCGTGCACCAGCAGCCTGGGCCGGCGGGCCAGCGCAGCGTCGTCCAGCCGCAGCAGCACCACGTTGCCCACCGTGAACGCCGGGGCCTTGGCCGGCAGCCGGACCGCGTGCGCGACCAGCAGCCCGTCCGGGCCGCGGCGGAGGGTGCCCCGGCCGGCCAGCGCGAGGGCCAGGCCCAGCGGGGTCGAGAGGTTGACCACGTTGGCGACCTGTCGCACCCGCCACCGCACGTCCATGTCTCCCAATGCTGCCCTGGAGACGCGGGCCGTCTCAGGGCGCGGAACCGGGTGTCCAGCGGGTGGGCGGCCGACCTACAGTGGTCGGCACAACTGAAGACCGCTCATCCAGAGGGGCAGAGGGAACGGCCCGACGAAGCCCCGGCAACCGCATCGCGCAGTGCGTCATGACTGCGCGGTCACGGTGCCAACTCCGGCCTGAGTGACGCACAGCCTTCGCGTCGCCGGGACAGATGAGGAAGGACCTCCAACATGACTTCCGGTGCCGTCACCACGCCCACCGCCGCCACCAGTCCAACCGTGGCGATCACTCGCTCCGGCCCGGACCTCGGACCGGCCCGCCACCTGACCTGTCGCGAGTGCGGTGCCACCACCGAGCTCGGCCCGTTCTACGCCTGCGGCGAGTGCTTCGGCCCGCTCGAGGTCGCCTACGAGTTCGGCGCCGACCAGCCGGTCACCCGGGCCTCGATCGAGGCCGGCCCGCAGAACATCTGGCGCTACCAGGGGCTGCTCCCGGTGCCGTCGACCGTGCGCGACGTCCCGAACCTCGAGCCCGGCTGCACCCCGCTGGTCCCGGCGCACAACCTGGCCAAGGCACTCGGGATGCGGGCGCTGTGGGTCAAGGACGACAGCGCCAACCCGACCCACTCGTTCAAGGACCGGGTCGTGGCGGTGGCCTTGGCGGCCGCCCGCGAGCTCGGCTTCACCACCCTGGCCTGCCCGTCGACGGGCAACCTGGCCAACGCGACGGCCGCTGCGGCGGCCCGGGCCGGGATCCGCTCGGTGGTGCTGGTGCCCGCCGACCTGGAGCAGCAGAAGATCGTGGCCACCGCGGTCTACGGCGGCACCCTGGTCGCGGTCGAGGGCACCTACGACGACGTGAACCGGGTGGCCTCCGAGCTGGCCGGCGAGCACGAGGACTGGGCGTTCGTCAACGTCAACGTCCGGCCCTACTACGCCGAGGGCTCCAAGACGCTGGGCTACGAGGTGGCCGAGGGGCTCGGCTGGCGGCTGCCCGAGCAGGTCGTGATCCCGGTGGCGTCGGGCTCCCAGCTGACCAAGGTGGACAAGGCGTTCCGCGAGCTGGTGTCGCTCGGACTGGTCGACGACTCGCCGTACAAGATCTTCGGTGCCCAGGCGACCGGCTGCTCACCGGTGTCGGCGGCCTTCAAGGCCGGGTACGACGTGGTGCGCCCGGTCCGGCCGGACACCATCGCCAAGTCCCTGGCGATCGGGAACCCGGCCGACGGCCCGTACGTGCTGGACACCTGCCGGCGCACCGGCGGCCTGGTCGAGGACGTCACCGACGAGGAGATCGTCGAGGGCATCCGGCTGCTGGCCCGGACAGAGGGCATCTTCGCGGAGACCGCAGGCGGGGTCACGGTGGCCACGCTGGCCAAGCTGCTCGCGGCCGGGAAGCTGGACCCGGACGCCGACACGGTCGTCTTCAACACCGGCGAGGGCCTCAAGACCCTGGACGCGGTCTCGTCGGTGGTGCGGCCTGGCGCCACCATCCCGGCCTCGGCTGCCGCCTTCGAGGCGGCCGGGCTCGGCTGACCGGCGTACGGCTGGCTATTGCTGCGTCCGGGGGATGTCACGAACCGATGTCACAGAACTCCTGACCTGGGCATACGCGCCGCACTACGCTGCCGCACGGTCGATCGACCCCGACCCGGGTCCCTGCGTGATGCGGGACTTGTCACCCAGCACAGCAGGAGTAGAACGATGGCCCAGGGTGCCGTGAAGTGGTTCAACAGCGAG
This sequence comes from Actinomycetota bacterium, assembly GCA_030841195.1. GTDB lineage: Bacteria > Actinomycetota > Actinomycetes > JACCUZ01 > JACCUZ01 > JAVEDA01. Next base: position 5,495 of record JAVEDA010000158.1, read on the forward strand.
AAGGGGTACGGCTTCATCGCCGTCGACGAGGGCGAGGACGTGTTCGTCCACTACAGCGCCATCCAGATGGACGGCTACCGCTCCCTCGAGGAGGGCCAGCGGGTGGAGTTCGAGATCTCGCAGGGCCAGAAGGGTCCCCAGGCCGACGCGGTGCGGGCGGTCTGACCCCTCACGCGGTCACCGACGGCCCGGTCCCCCGCGCGGGGGCCGGGCCGTCGTACGTCCGGGAGCCGCCCGGCATCCCTCCGCCGGTCTGGCCCTGGCACGCCACTGGGGCCACTGGGACACAGGTGGCTCCAGTGGTGCACCACCACCTTCTCCGGCACCGATTGTGTCCCGGGATCGGCCGGCCGGGAGGGTCCACGGCTAGCCCGGAGCGCTTGCACTCGACAGGGGTGAGTGCTAATCATGGGGTTAGCACTCTGACTACGAGAGTGACAGAACCACCGGATCCGGCCAGGTGAGGCCGGTGCGGTCCCGGCGCAGACGCCGCCCGCACCGACCGTCCGTCGCGGGCACCCCCGGATCCTCATCCACCCCGACCGGGAGGACCGGAACCGCATGTCAAAGATCATCGCGTTCGACGAGGAAGCCCGGCGCGGCCTCGAGCGAGGCATGAACCAGCTCGCCGACGCCGTCAAGGTCACCCTCGGCCCACGTGGTCGCAACGTCGTGCTGGAGAAGAAGTGGGGCGCCCCCACGATCACCAACGACGGCGTCTCGATCGCCAAGGAGATCGAGCTCGAGGACCCGTACGAGAAGATCGGGGCCGAGCTGGTCAAGGAGGTCGCCAAGAAGACCGACGACGTCGCCGGTGACGGCACGACCACTGCAACCGTGCTCGCCCAGGCGCTGGTCCGCGAGGGCCTGCGCAACGTGGCCGCCGGCGCGAACCCGATGGCGCTCAAGCGCGGCATCGAGAAGGCCGTGGAGCGAGTGAGCGAGCAGCTCCTCAACATGGCCAAGCCGGTCGAGACCAAGGAGCAGATCGCGGCCACCGCCTCGATCTCCGCCGCGGACCCGATGATCGGCGAGATGATCGCCGAGGCCATGGACAAGGTCGGCAAGGAAGGCGTCATCACCGTCGAGGAGAGCAACACCTTCGGCCTCGAGCTCGAGCTCACCGAGGGCATGCGCTTCG
>JAVEDA010000159.1 GCA_030841195.1 Actinomycetota bacterium
TCGGCGAGCACCGACAGCTCGCCGCGGCGGGAGCTGATGACCTCGCCCTCGATGCCCACGTAGTCACCGAGGTCGACGTCGGCCTTCCAGTGCGCGAGCGCCTCGTCGCCGACCTCGTCGAGGGAGAGCATCACCTGCAGCTCGTCGGTGCCGTCGCGCAACGTGGCGAAGCAGAGCTTGCCGCCGTTGCGGGAGAGCACCACCCGTCCGGTGACGCCGACCTGGACGCCCGTCTTGGTGTCGATCTCGAGGTCGGGGTGGGCCGCACGGATCTCCGCCAGCGTGTGGGTGCGGGGGAACGTGACCGGATAGGGCTCCACCCCGCGGTCGCGCATCCGGTCGAGCTTGGCCCGACGTACCCGCATCTGCTCCGGCAGGTCGTCGCGCAACGTCGGCTCGCTCGGCTCGCTCACACGCCCCAGGCTACCGACCGACCCTCTCGCCGAATGATCACGGTTCCGTGATCGTTGGTGGTCGACCGCGCTGAATTCGTCGCGGTAGGTATGTGTTGATCACGGTTCCGTGATCATTTGGAGGTCGGGGGCGCGGACCGCACCGACCACGGGGACCCGTCACAGGGTGGCGTTGCGGGCGAAGACGAGGCGCAGGCCGATCAACGTCAGCCACGGCTCGTGCGCGTCGACGACGCTCGCCTCGTCGAGCACCAGCGTGGCCAGCCCGCCGGTCGCGATCACCGTCACGTCGTCCGGGTCGCCGTCCGGACCGACGATCGCCGCTGCCATCCGGGTCACCACCCCGTCGACCTGGCCGGCGAAGCCGTACAGGATCCCCGACTGCAGGGCCTCGACGGTGGTGCGCCCGATCACCGACCGCGGCCGCGCCAGCTCGACCCGGTGCAGCTGGGCGCCGCGCCGGCCGAGCGCCTCGACCGAGATCTCGATGCCCGGCGCGATCGCGCCACCGAGGTACTCCCCCGACACCGACACCGCGTCGAACGTCGTCGCGGTGCCGAAGTCCACCACGATGGCCGGGCCGCCATAGAGCGTCACCGCTGCCAGCGCGTTGACCACCCGGTCGGTGCCCACCTCCTTGGGGTTGTCGGTCAGGACGGGTACGCCGGTACGCACGCCCGGTTCGACGATCACCGCCGGCAGGTCGCCGAAGTAGCGCGCACACATGTCGCGCATCTCGTGCAGCACCGCCGGCACCGTCGAGCACAACGCGATCCCGTCGAGAACGGAAGGCCCCTCGTGCTGGGCCAGCAGCCCGCGCAGCAGCACTGCGATCTCGTCGGCGGTGCGGTGCGCCTCGGTGGCCACCCGCCAGTGCTCCACCAGCTCGTCGCCGTCGAACAGCCCCAGCACCGTGTGCGTGTTGCCCACGTCGACGGCCAGCAGCATCACCGGCCTCCGAGATCCACCGTTGCGTTGTCGATCAGCCGGGTGGTGCCGACCCGCGCGGCCACTGCCAGCAGTGCCGGACCGGTCGTGCCGTCAGGGACCTCGGTCAGCCCGCTGGTCTCGACCAGTGCGAGGTAGTCGAGCCCCACGCCGGGCTCCGCGTCGAGCACGGCGCGGGCGGCCCGGCGTACGGCATCGGCGCCGTCGGCCGCGCGCTCCGCCCCGGCCCGCAGCGCGCGGGACAGGGTCAGCGCGACCACGTGGTCGGCCTCGGTGAGGTAGCCGTTGCGGCTGGACAGCGCCAGCCCGTCGGCGTCGCGCACCGTCGGCACCGACACGACCTCGACCGGGAAGTTGAGGTCGTCGGCCATCCGCGAGATGAGCAACAGCTGCTGGGCGTCCTTCTGGCCGAAGTACGCGACGTCGGGCGAGGTCAGGTGCAGCAGCTTGGCCACCACCGTCAGCACGCCGTCGAAGTGCCCCGGCCGGGACGCGCCCTCGAGCACGTCACCCAGCGGCCCGGCGTGCACCCGCACCTGCGGCTCGCCGGCCGGGTAGACCTCCTCGACCGACGGCGCGAAGACGAGGTCGACGTCCTCCTCGGCACTCAGCGCGACGTCGGCATCCAGCGTCTTCGGGTACCGCGACAGGTCCTCGTTCGGCGCGAACTGCAACGGGTTGAGGAACACCGTGACCACGATCACGTCGCACCGCCGACGGGCCACCTTGATGAGCTCGCGGTGGCCGTCGTGCAGCGCACCCATCGTCATCACGACACCGACCTCGCCGCTGCGGTTGGCCATCGCACCGCGGAGCTCGTCGCGGGTGTGCACCAGTCGGGTGGTCATCGGGATCCTCCGGCCAGTACGTCGAGCAGGGCGACCGCCGCCTCGGGCTTGAGCAGGCCGGCCGCCAGCGCCCGGTCGGCCGTGAGGCGGGCCATCGCGATGTAGGCCGCGGCGGTGTCGGGCGACACCTCGCGCAACACACTGATGTGCGCCGCGACCGTGCCCGCATCGCCGCGCGCGACCGGCCCGGTGAGAGCCGCGTCACCGGCCCGCAACGCGTTGTCCAACGATGCACCAAGAAGCGGCGCCAGCAGCCGCTCCGGCTCCTCGACGCCGCACCGGCGCAACAGGTCCACCGACTCGTTGACGAGGGTCGCGAGATGGTTCGACCCGGCCGCGAGCGCCGCGTGGTACAGCGGACGCAGCTCCTCCTCGACCCACTGCGGGTCGGAGCCCATCTCGACGACGAGAGCCTCCGCGATCGGGCGCAGCGGCTCCGGCGCGGTGACGCCGAAGCACGCCCCGACCAGCCGGGCCAGGTCCTCGCGCCGGCCGGTGAACGTCATCGCCGGGTGCAGCGCCAGCGGCAGCGCACCCGCCCGGGTAGCGGGATCGAGCACCGCGACGCCGTACCGGCCGCTGGTGTGCACCAGCAGCTGGCCGGGCGCGATGTCACCCGCCGCCGCAAGACCCTCGACCAGGCCGGGCAGCACGTCGTCCGGCACGGTCAGCAGCGCCAGCTCGGCCGCGGCCAGCACCTGCGGCGGCGCCAGCACCGGCGTACCGGGAAGCAGCTCGTCGACCCGACGGCGGGACGCGTCGCTGACCGCCGACACCGCCACGACCTTGTGCCCGGCCTGGGCCAGCGCCGCGGCCAGCACCACCCCGACCCGGCCGGCGCCCACGACGCCGACGGACAGCCGCGCGGGGCGGTCGTCGACCGAGGGGGAGGCGCTCACAGAAGTCGTTCCAGTCCATCAGGGGTACCGGACGGCGCCCACCCTACGGTCTCCGTCGAAGTGGACCGGCTGCGCGCGGCGTTTCGTGCCACCTAGCCGGTCCACTTCACGTCCGAGGTCAGCCGTGCAGATCCCTGAGCAGTCGACCGTGAGCGGCGTCCATGGCCGCAGCATGCATCATCGTCGCCATGGTCTGGTACGGCTGGCGCGAGGCGACCGAGCGCGCGCTCTACGGCGAGCGCGGCTTCTTCCGCCGGCCGGACAGCCCGCCGTCGCAGCATTTCCGTACGTCGGTGCACACCGGCCCTGTCTTCGCCGAGGCCGTCTGCCGCCTGGCCCACGACGCCGCGCTGACCACCGTCGTCGACGTCGGTGCCGGCGGCGGCGAGCTGCTCGCCGCCCTGCACGCACGTGACCCGTCGCTCGACCTGATCGGCGTCGACCTCGCCGAGCGGCCGCCCGCTCTGCCGGCCGACGTCGGGTGGCAGCACGAGGTCCCCGCCACCGCCGGAGCCCTGCTGGTCGCCAACGAGTGGCTCGACAACGTGCCGGTCGACGTCGTCGAGCTGGCCGACGACGGGTGGCGGTTGGTGCTGGTCGACCCGGCCACCGGTGCCGAGCGGCTCGGCCCGCCGCCGGCCGACGACGACGCCGACTGGCTGGCCACCTGGTGGCCGGCCGAGGACGCGGGTGAGGTCGGCGCCCGGGCCGAGGTCGGCCGGCCGCGGGACAGGGCCTGGGCCGCCGCGGTCGGCCGCCTCACCGACGGGCTGGCCGTCGCGATCGACTATGCGCACGACCGCACGACGCGCCCCTCGGCCGGCAGCCTCACCGGCTATCGCGACGGTCGGCAGGTGCCGCCTGTCCCCGACGGCAGCTGCGACGTCACCAGCCATGTCGCCCTGGACGCCTGCGCGGCAGCCGGCATCGGCGCCGGCGCGACCGCGACGCTGCTCACCACCCAGCGCACGGCGCTCACCGCGCTCGGCGTACCCCGTGATGCCCCGCCGTACGAGCTGTCCCGCACCGATCCGGCCGGCTACCTGCGGGCGCTGTCCCGGGCCGGGGAGGCGGCCGAGCTCACCGACCCGGGCGGGCTGGGTGGCTTCGGCTGGCTGCTGCAGGCGCGGGGACTCAGACGGGTACCGCTCGACGCAGCTCGGCCGCCCACTCCCCCAGCCAGCGGCGCTGGCGGCGGGTGACGATCCTGGCCGGCGGGTAGGCCGAGCGCACCCAGGCCACCGCCTCGTCGGTGTCGAGCCCGGCCCGCACCGCGAGGGCGGCCAGCGCGGTGCCGGTGCGGCTGCGCCCGCTGGTGCAGGCGATCTCGACCTGCTCGCCGCGCGCGGCCCGGACGTGCGCCTCGACCAGCGCGGCGACCGTGGCCGAGCTGTCCGCCGGCAGCCCGAGCGGCGGCCAGTCCAGCCAGATCGCCCGCCAGGTCCCGGTCCAGCCGCGGGCCACCCGGCGCCGGGACCGGCGGCCGCAGAGGTAGACGCCGAACGACGGCTGCTGCCGGTAGCGGGCCGCGCCCAGCGCCCGGGCCTGCACGGCGACGCCGTCGGGCAACGCGACCGACGCCATGCTCCACCTCCGCTGCGGTCCGGGCGCAGGCTGCGGTCCCGGCCCACAGGATGGACCAGCCCGGGCCGCCGGTCAGCCGTTTGGCCGAGCCTTGCCCATCCGTTCGGAGGAGATCCCGGGACTAATCCGCCGAGACCGGCACGGACGAGTAGCCGCGGAGCACGAACGTCGGCCGGCGCACCGGCTCGCCGGTCAGGTGCAGACCGGGGCAGCGGCGCAGCAGGGTCGGCAACGAGATCTGCAGCTCCATCCGGGCCAGCGGCGCACCCAGGCAGTGGTGCACCCCGGCTCCGAACCCGATGTGCGGGTTGGGCCGACGGCCGACGTCGAAGGTGTCGGCCCGGTCGAACGCGGCCGGGTCGCGGTTCGCTGAGCCGAGCATCGCCGCCACCTTGCCCCCCGCGGGCACCGTCACGTCACCGAGGACGACGTCCTCCTTCGCGGTCCGCTCGAACAGCTGCAGCGGTGAGTCGTACCGGATCATCTCCTCGATCGCGGTCCCGACGAGGGCACCGTCCTCGCGCAGCCGGGCCACCTGGTCGGGATGCGCGAGCAGCGCCACCGTGCCGTTGCCGAACGCGTTCACCGACGCTTCGTGCCCAGCGTTGAGGAGCAGGATGGCCGAGGCCACCAGCTCGTCGGCGGTGAGTCGCTCGCCGTCGTCCTCGGCCGCCACCAGGTGGCTCACCAGGTCCTCGCGCGGCGACCGTCGGCGTTCCTCGGCGAGGTCGCGCATGTACGCCGTGAACTCCGCCGCCGCGATCACGGCCCGCGCGCTCTCGGCCTCGCTGCGTCCGTACTCGTACATCGCCACGATGCCCGCCGACCACGGACGCAGCAGCGGCCGGTCCGCCACGGGCACGCCGAGCAGCTCGGCGATCACCGCCACCGGCAGCGGCTCCGCGTAGTCCGCGATCAGGTCGAAGGACGCGAGGTCGACGTCGTCCAGCAGCGCCTCGGCGACCGATTGCACCCACGGGCGCAGCCGCTCGACGTGCCCCCGGGCGAACGCGGTGCTGATCAGACGCCGCAACCGGGTGTGGTCGGGCGGCTCCATCTCGAGAATCGCGTTGCGGTGGATGAGGTTGAAGCTCGCGAACCGCTCGGCGGGGTCCTTGTCCCGCCAGAGCCGGCCCAGGCGCCGGTCGCGCAGCACGGCGTTGGCCTCGGCGTGGGTGAACGCGAGCCACAGGCCCAGCCCCTCGTGCCACTGCACCGGTGCGACTGCCCGCGCCCGGTCGAACGACGGGTACGGATCGGCGACCACGGCCGGGTCAGCGAGGTCGAGCGGGGCGGCCGGCGCAGTCACCGGAGCAGACTAAGGGCGCTGCGCCGGCCCTCCGTACGCTCGGGGCATGGCCTCCCGCAAGCGATCCACCGCTCCGACCGCTGCTCCCGAGGGCATCAACCCGTAGGCTGCGTGCCCCTGCGGGTCGG
>JAVEDA010000146.1 GCA_030841195.1 Actinomycetota bacterium
CAGGCGCCGGGTCCCCGTATCCCCGTGCCGACCGTCATCACCAATGTGATCGCGACACTGCAGGGCGCCAGCGACCCGAACCGCGCCTACGTCGTGACCGGGCACTACGACTCGCGCGTCACCGATGTCCTGAACGGCACCAGCGACGCCCCGGGTGCCGACGACGACGGGTCAGGTGTCGCTGTCGTGATGGAGCTGACCCGCATCCTGTCTGCCGCCCGCCAGCCGGAGGCGACGATCGTGCTCGCCGCCGTGGCCGGCGAGGAACAGGGGCTCTTCGGCTCGGACTTCATGGCGAAGCAGATGAAGGCAGCCGGGATCGACGTCCAAGGCATGATCAGCAACGACATCGTCGGCAGCAGCACCGCGGACGACGGCACCCGCTACAAGCACCTGGTACGGCTCTTCTCAGAAGGTGTTCCGACCACAGAGACGGCGCAGCAGACGGCGATCCGCCAGTCCATCGGGGGCGAGAACGACGGGCCGTCGAGGCAGCTGGCCAGGTTCATCCGCGAGGTGTCCGACAACGGCGCCACGGGCATGGACGTCCGGTCGATCTACCGGCGCGACCGGTTCCTCCGTTCGAGCGACCACGTCTCGTTCCTCTTGCAGGGCTACCCGGCCGCGCGGCTCACCGAGGAGGCTGAGAACTTCGCGCACGAGCACCAGGACGTGCGCGTCGAGAACGGCGTGCAGTTCGGCGACCTGATCGAGTTCTGCGACTTCGACTACATCGCTGGAGTGGCACGGGTCAACCTGGCGGCGTTCTGGTCCCTGGCCAACGCACCCGGCACGCCCAAGAACGTGCGGATCAACACCACGGCGCTCACCAACGACTCGACCCTGCTCTGGGACGCAGACACTGCCGCGGACCTAGCCGGCTACGAGGTGGTGTGGCGGGAGAGCACGACGCCGGAGTGGGAGCGCGCGATCCCCGTCGGCGACCACACGGAGGTCACGCTCGACATCTCGAAGGACAACGTGCAGTTCGGGGTGCGGGCCGTCGACTCGAACGGCCATCACAGCCCGGCCGGCTTCCCCAGACCGAGCTAGCCGCCGCCCGAAGACCGGCGCGGCGCCCGCCGGTCAGCGGGCGCCGAGCTCGGCTGCCTGCAGCGTGTGGTCGACCACCGCGGCGGCGACCGACGTCAGGGTGCGCTTCTGCCTGCGGGCGTAGGACCGCATCACGACGAAGGCCTCCGCCGGGGTGATCCGGGACCGTTCGGCGAGGACGCCCTTCGCCTGCTCGATGAGCACCCGGCTGTTGAGCGCCATCTGCAGCTGCTCGGCCAGCACGTCCTTCTGACGGCCGACCCGCTCCTGCAGCAGACCGATGGTGGCGACATCAGCCATGGCCTGACCCACGGCGATGTCGTCGTCGTCGAGGCGTCGACTCGCTCGGGTGAACAGGTTGACGGCTCCTATCACCTCGTCGCGGAGCCGCATCGGCAGCGCGTGAGCCGACCGGAACCCCAGGTCGGCGGCCTCGGCGGCGAAGCCCGGCCAGCGGGCGCGGATCTCGTCCTCGCCGACGTTCACGACCTGCTGGCCGCTGTGGAAGCAGTCCATGCACGGACCCTCGGAGTGCTGCAGCTCGAAGATCTCGACCAGTCGCGCCGACTCCGCGGACGACGCGATCACCCGCAGCTGGCCGCGCTGATCGGTCAGCATCAACCCGGCGGCGTCGACGGCGAGCAGCTCGACGCACCGCTCGGTCAGCGTGTGCAGGAAGTCGATCACGTCGAACTGGGCGACGAGGGTGTCGGCCAGCTCGACGAACACCCGGGCCAGACGCTGTTCACGGGTCATGCCGGTGTTCCTCTCAGGACCCCGCCGACGTGATTCTTGCTGGTCACTCATGGTGGTCGTCCTCCGGGTCGAACCTCAACGTACGGCCGATGACCTCGCGGGCCACGTCGAGGATGGGGCGCTCGGCGGCGTACGAGTGTGCGCGGAGCAGGACCAAGGAGGGGGCCAGGGCCAGGCCGGCCTGCACCGACACCATGCCGGTGGCCTGATGCACCTCGGCGCGGTCCTCGATCATCGCCACGAGTCCAGGATCGCCGGTGACGCCGTCCGTCTCCGACTGGAGCTGCAGCAGGATGGAGGTGGCGGCGTCGGCGAAGGCCAGGGCCTCGGCCAGCTCGAGGTCGTTCAGGACACCTGTGACGTCCCGGTAGAGGTCCAGGACCCCGACCCGGATGCCCCCGACCTGCAGTGGGAAGGCGAAGATCGCCCGCACCCCCGCGGCCAGCGCTCCCGCGGTGAAGCCCGGCCACCGCTGCGCGGCGGTGCGGGCCAGGTCTGGCTGCAGCACCGGTCGGCCGCTCGTCGACGCGTCGACGCAGGGGCCCTCGCCCAGGGTGAACTGCAGCTCCTCCATGATCTGCGCCGCACCGTCGGTGCTGGCGAGCATCGCGCCCGGGCCGGCGTCGGACATCACGATGATCCCGGCCCCGGTGACGGGGACGGACGCGGCGCACATCGTCACCAGGCTGCCCGGCAGGTCGCTGACGACAGCGTCGGGCGCCGGGGAGCGCAGGTCAGCGAGGATCTGCGCAGTGCGCGGGATGCGACGAGCCATGCACGGCCTCGATGCTCTGGCACAGGACGAGCGCCGGGGTCCGGGGCGAGCGAGATGCACGACGGTGAGGTGCCAACGTACGCCCCCGAGGGTCAGTGGTGTGTCGGGGTCTCCTCGAGCACGGACACCAGGTCGGGCAGCTCGCCGTTCATCACCCGGTGCCGGCGGCGGGTCTCCAGGACCCAGGTCGCGCCCTCGCGGGCGGCCTCGCGGCCGATCTGTGCTCCGATGCTGCCCACGGCCGCCAGCACCTGTAGCGCCAGCCGTACCGGTATCCCAGCCCTTTCTGGGGTGGTCGTCGCCATGTCAGCCCTTCCCGCGCGCGGTCGCACATCTCGGACTTAGTCCATCGGCAGACCGGAGGCTCGGACTGACGGTGCGGATGCACCCTTTCGGTGGACCTGCCGGTCAGGCGTGACGAGCCTCCGGTCCAGCCAGGCCGGCAGCCACCAGTTGTGTCGGCCGAGCAGGACCACCGCCGCGTCCTTGGCCGTGCTGCGCTACCTCGAGGGTGGCTGACCTTCCTGCCTGATCGTTTGCGACGTTCGGGCGCCCGACACGCCGTTGGTCGCGGCGTGTCGGACCGCAAACGTCGCGAACGATCTTGGGACGGCGGGTCAGGTGAGCCAGTAGCGGCGCTTGGGGGGCGGGCCGGGGGTGAGGGGCAGTTCCGCGTCGCGCCGGCCGCCGCAGCGCTCGATCACGGCCGCTGAGGCGGCGTTGTCGTCGTCGCAGGTCACGAGCACCCGGTCGACGCCGTGCTCGCGCGCGACGGCCAGGCTCTGCCGCAGGATCTCGGTCGCGTAGCCCCGCCGCCGGTGCGCGGCCAGCACGCCGTAGCCGATATTGCCGCCTTCCAGCGCCAGCCAGTCGTTCAGCCGGTGCCGCACCGAGGTGCGCCCGACCACCTCGCCGTCGACCTCCGCGAGCAGGAACGTCGACGGCACCCACGGGTGCGGTGAGAAGTCGAGCCCCGCGCCGTCGTCGGCCAGCGCCTCGACCCACGCGCCGAAGGCCATCCCGTCCCGCAGCCCCAGCGCGAAGCCGAAGCCCTCCGCGGTCATCGCCGCGTGCGCCGCGCGCACCACGTCCTCGTCGGTGGTCCGCACCGGCCGCAGATGCAGCCCCGTCACGGCGTCGATTCGGTACGCCGGGGACGAGCCGTGTCGTCCCCGCCGTCCTCGTGCAGGCTGCCCTCGACCGGCGGCGGCTCGTCCTCGCCGCGGCGGCGCAGCAGTCCGATGCCGGGCAGGCCGGTGATGACCCGGCGCAGGTCGCTGGCCACCTCGAGCAGCTCGTGCACGTCCGGACCCACCCGGTCCAAGGTCTGCAGCATCGGCAGCACGTCGTGCTCGAGGTGGTCGAGCACCAGCGGCATCCGGTCCACCAACGCGATGGCCGCCGTCACCTCCGCCGGGGACAGTGCCTCGGCGAACCGCTCCAGCGACGGCGCCAGCCGGCGCAGCGACGGCTCCCAGGCGACCAGCGAGGTGTCGACCCGGTCCAGCACACCGGTGGCGCCGTCGACCGCGCGGCTCGCGTCGCGGGTGACGAGCTCGGCGGTGCTGAGCACGGCGTGGGCCCGCTTGGTCGTCTCGTCGGCGCGGGCCACGACCTGGTCGGCCCGGTCGGCCGTCTTCTCGGCCCGGTGCAGCAGGGCCTCGAGCCGGGTCATGGCCGCGGCCGCGCGGGGCACCAGGCCGACGGCGGTCTCCAGGGCGTCGGCAGCCGCGACGGCGCCGCCGAGGACGGCGCCCGGGCCGGGCAGGGGGATGCGCATGGTGCTCCTCGTTCCCCGGCAGCCCGGGGCGCACGCGTCGGACCGGAGGTCAGCAGCCGGCAGGCATCGGTTGCGGGGACGGTGACAGCGCCGCCGCAGCCGCCGGCACCGGCTGCAGCCGCACGAACGCCGCGCCGAGCACCAGGTCGACCGAGGCGTTCGTCCGCTGGTCGGGCACCGCGACGACGGTCCCGACCTGGGCCGACACGGTGCGGGCGGCGCCCGCGCCCGCGGTGCTGCTGCGTACCTCCGCGGCGCCGGTCACCTGCCGCTTCAACGGGTCGTTGTCGACCTTGCCGACGTGGAAGCCGCGCCGCTTCAGCTCGGCGGCCACCCGGCTCGCGAGGCCGCGCTGGTCGGAGGCGTTGTAGACGTTCACCTTCACCGCCTTCGGTGCGACGACGGGCGGCGGCGTGCTCGGTGTCGGGCAGGTACGCCGGTGAGTGGCCGCCGCAGTGTCGGTGGTGTCGCGGTGGGCCACCCACCACGCCGTCCCGGCCAGTGCCGCCGTGAGCAGGACCGCCAGCAGCACGGCACCGCGCCGGGACGGGCGGTCTCCCCGGCGTACCGTCCGGCGACCGCCCTTGCCGAGTGGCGTGAGCATGCTCATCTGCGGTCCTGGCTCAGTCGGGGAGCTCGAGGACGCGCGCGTGCAGGATGGGCCGCTGGGCCAGGGCCGCGCGCAGGGCGCGGTGCAGGCCGTCCTCGAGGTACATGTCACCGCGCCAGAGCACGACGTGGGCGAACAGGTCGCCGAAGTAGGTCGAGTCCTCGGCGAACAGGGCCTCCAGGTCGAGCTCGCGCTTGGTGGTCACGAGTTCCTCGAGCCGCACCTGGGTCGGCGCCAGCTCGCCCCACTGGCGCTGGCTGAGCCCGTGGTCGGGGTACGGCTTGTGGTCCCCGACGCCCTTGAAGATCACGCCTGCGAGCATAGGCTGGCGCCTCCACGACCCGCGCGCTGGGAGAGTCTCATGTCGGCAAAGGACGTCGCGGGCGCGCAGTCGGATGTCGTCGCCGCGGTGCAGCAGGGCTACGCATTCGCGGGGCCGGCACTGGAGCTGGGTGCGCTCGTCGTCGACGGCAAAGCGTTGCCGGACGCACCGGTGCGCATCCCGCTCGCGATGGTCAACCGGCACGGTCTGGTCGCCGGCGCGACCGGGACCGGCAAGACCAAGACGTTGCAGCTGATGGCCGAACAGCTCTCCGCGGCCGGCGTGCCGGTGATGGCGGCCGACATCAAGGGCGACCTCTCCGGGCTGGCCGAGCCGGGCGAGGACAGCGACCGGACGACGTCGCGGGCGACCGAGGTGGGGCAGGCCTGGACCGGCCTTGCCTGCCCGGTCGAGCTGCTGGCCCTCGGTGGGCAGGGCGACGGGCTGACGCTGCGCGCGACGATGACGTCGTTCGGCCCGACGCTGCTGGCGAAGGTGCTCGGCCTCAACGAGGTGCAGGAGTCCTCGCTCGGGCTGGTGTTCCACTTCGCCGACAAGGCGGGGCTGCCGATGCTCGACCTCAAGGACCTGCGGGCCGTCGTGCAGTTCCTCACCAGCGACGAGGGCAAGGAGGAGCTCAAGGAGCTGGGCGGGCTGTCGCGGGCGACGGCGGGGGTGATCCTGCGCGAGCTGGTGGCGTTCGAGGACCAGGGCGCCGACGCCTTCTTCGGCGAGCCCGAGTTCGACACGGCCGATCTGATGCGGGTGTCCGCCGACGGTCGCGGCATCGTGTCGCTGCTCGAGCTGCCGCAGCTGCAGGACCGGCCGCGGTTGTTCTCGACCTTCCTCATGTGGCTGCTGGCCGACCTGTTCGAGGAGCTACCGGAGGTCGGCGACGTCGACAAGCCCAAGCTGGTGTTCTTCTTCGACGAGGCGCACCTGCTTTTCGACGACGCGTCCAAGGAGTTCCTCACCGCGATCGCGCAGACCGTGCGGCTGATCCGGTCCAAGGGCGTCGGCGTCTTCTTCGTGACCCAGACGCCCAAAGACGTGCCGAGTGACGTGCTGGCCCAGCTGGGCAACCGGGTGCAGCACGCGCTGCGGGCGTTCACGCCGGACGACGCCAAGGCGCTGAAGGCGACGGCCTCGACCTTCCCCAACTCCTCCTACGACCTCGAGGAGGTGCTGACCCAGCTCGGCATCGGCGAGGCCATCGTCACCGTGCTGTCGGACCGGGGCGCGCCGACCCCGGTGGCCTGGACCCGGCTGCGGGCGCCGCAGTCGAAGATGGCACCGGCCGACCCCGCGCTGCTGACGGCGTCGGTCGCGTCCTCACCGTTGCACGGGAAGTACGCCGCACAGGTCGACCGCGACTCGGCGTACGAGCGGCTGGCGGCCCGGGTGGCGAAGCCGCCGGTTGCGCCGGCGCCGGCTCCGTCGGGGGCGAAGGCGCCGCGTGCTCCGCGGGCGCCCAAGCAGGAGAAGTCGACGGCCGAGAAGGTGCTGGAGTCCTCGGCCTTCAAGCAGGCGGCCCGGTCGGCCGCCGCAGTGCTCGGCCGGGAGATCACCCGGTCGATCTTCGGCACCCGCCGCCGCTGAGCTGCGGCGACTCTGCGCAGAGTGGCGGAGGATGCGAGATTCGAACTCGCGAGGGTGTTACCCCAACACGCTTTCCAAGCGTGCGCACTAGGCCACTATGCGAATCCTCCCGGCGACGAGGGTACCGGAGCGTGCGCGTCCGATCGCACGCCGCCAGCCCCCGGCGTACGGCCCGACCATCAAGATCGACTGGACGCTCCCGCACCAGACTCGCCGCAGAAGTGGTGCGTCGGCGTCCACTCGAAGGGGGTTGGCTGGGGCTGGCTAGACTGGCCCCGACCCCTCGTGCGGCGTCACCCCGCTGAACTCCCCCAGGGCCGGAAGGCAGCAAGGGTAGGCAGGCTCTGGCGGGTGCGCGGGGGGTCACTTTCGTTCCCCGAAGACGGCACGGACCGTACGTCGGGGGGCCCGGCTAGGGTCGATGGCGTGACCCAAGCGCTGTACCGCCGCTACCGGCCGGCCACCTTTGCCGACGTGATCGGCCAGGACCACGTGACCGGCCCGCTGCAGCAGGCGCTCAGCCACGACCGCACCCACCACGCGTATTTGTTCAGCGGCCCGCGCGGCTGCGGCAAGACGACCAGCGCCCGGATCATGGCCCGCTGCCTCAACTGCGAGCAGGGCCCGACCGCCACGCCGTGCGGGGTGTGCGACTCGTGCGTCGGGCTGGCGCCGGGCGGCGGCGGCACCATGGACGTGATCGAGCTGGACGCGGCGACCCACGGCCTGGTCGACGACGCCCGCGACCTGCGCGAACGCGCGTTCTTCACCCCGGCGTCCTCGCGCTACAAGATCTACATCATCGACGAGGCGCACATGCTCACGCCGAACGCCTCGAACGCGCTGCTCAAGATCGTCGAGGAGCCGCCGCAGCACGTGAAGTTCGTCTTCGCCACCACCGAGCCCGAGAAGGTCATCGCGACCATCCGGAGCCGGGTGCACCACTACCCGTTCCGGCTGGTGCCGCCGGGCGAGCTCACGGCGTACTTGCTCTCCATCTGCGAGAAGGAGGGCGTCACCGCCGACCGCGGTGCCATCTCGCTGGTGGTGCGCGCCGGCCGCGGCTCGGTCCGCGACTCGATGAGCCTGCTCGACCAGCTGGTCTCCGGGGCGCCGGACGAGGGCATCGGCTACGAGTACGCCGCCGGGCTGCTCGGCCTCACCGACGCCAACCTGCTCGACGACACGGTCGAGGCCTTCGCGGCCGGCGACGCCGCATCGGTGTTCCGGATCGTCGACCAGGTGGTCGAGGCCGGCCACGACCCGCGCCGGTTCGCCGAGGACCTGCTCGAGCGGCTGCGCGACCTGATCATCCTGGACGCCGTGCCCGACGCCGCCGGGGCGATCCTCGGCGACCACCCGGCCGACGAGCTGGAGCGGATGCGCCAGCAGGCGGCCCACTTCGGCGCCGCCCAGCTCTCTCGGGCCGCCGACATCGTCAACCTCGGCCTGACCGAGATGCGCGGCGCCACCGCGCCCCGGCTGCAGCTCGAGCTGATCTGCGCCCGGGTGCTGCTGCCCGCGGCCGAGGACACCACGCGCGGCGTCGCGGCGCGGCTCGACCGGCTCGAGCGGCGGGCCGACATCGCGGGCGCACCGGCCGAGTCGGCAGCCTCGCGTACGCCGGTCGCGGCGCCCCCGGCGGCAGCGGCGCCCCCGGCGGCAGCCGCTCCCGCTCCGGCGGCGGCTCCCGCTCCGGCGGCAGCACCGGCCCCGGCCGCGGAGCCCGTCGCCCAGCCGGTCCCCGAGCCGGTCGCCGAGGCGACCGCTCCGGAACCGCCTCCGGCACCCGCAGCCCCCGCGGAACCTGCGGCGGCACCGGGCGAACCTGCGGCGGCCGGCGCCGTCGACCTGGTCACCGTGCGGCGGCTGTGGCCGGAGGTGCTCACCGTGGTGGCCGGGCTCAAGCGCGGGACCTGGACCCTGATCAGCCAGAACGCCCAGGTCCAGGGCGTCTCGGACGGGCGGCTGACGCTCGGCTTCAGCACTCCCGGACTGCGGGACGCGTTCCTGGGGCGCAGCGACCACCAGGACTACGTGCGCGAGGCGCTGATCCAGGTGCTCGGCGTCGACTGGAAGGTCGATGCGATCGTCGACCCCTCCACGGCACCGACCGAGGCCGCGGCCGCCACGCCGCCGGCCCCGCCCCGCCTGCCTCCCGCGCCGTCGGGGCGGGCCGCCGCCGAGGCTGCGGTGGCCGCCGAGGCGGCGCCGACCGGCGTACCGGATGTGGAGGCCACCCCGTCCGCCGACGACGAGGACGCCGACGACGACGCGCTCACCCATCAGGACCTGCTGGCGCGCGAGCTCGGCGCCAAGGTCATCGGGGAGTACGACGCGAGCTAGCGGGCCCGTCGGGGACCGCTCCGGCCGCCCACCACGTAGGCTCGCGACACGACGCCGGGACTAGTGCCGGGCGCCGGACCGTGCAGCCGAGGCGAGAGCGAGCCAGACCGTGTTCCCAGCAGGCGACGGGCCCGACGCATCGGGTCTGGGCGGCGCGGACCTGTCGTCGCTGATGGCGCAGGCCGCGCAGATGCAGCAGCAGCTGATGGCCGCCCAGGAGCAGTTGGCCCGCACCCAGGTCACCGGGAGCGCCGGCGGCGGCCTGGTGCGCGCGACCGTGACCGGGGCCGGTGAGGTCATCGGCCTGGAGATCGACCCCAGCGCCATCGACCCGTCCGACGCCGAGGGCCTGGCCGACCTCGTGCTGGCGGCGATCAAGGACGGCAACCGGGCGGCGGCCGAGCTGCAGCAGCGAGCCATGGGGCCGCTTGCCGAGGGGCTCGGCGGCGCCGGCGGCCTCGGCGGCCTCGGCCTCCCGGGGCTCTAGGAGCCGGCGCATGTACGAGGGCGTGGTCCAGGACCTGATCGACGAGCTCGGGCGGCTGCCCGGCGTCGGGCCGAAGAGCGCCCAGCGGATCGCCTTCCACCTGCTCGCGGCCGATCCGGTCGACGTCCGGCGGCTGGTGCACGTGCTGACCGAGGTCAAGGACAAGGTGCGCTTCTGCAAGACCTGCGGCAACGTGGCCGAGCAGGAGGAGTGCCGGATCTGCCGTGACCCGCGACGCGACCGGAGCGTCATCTGCGTGGTCGAGGAGTCCAAGGACGTGGTCGCGATCGAGAAGACCCGGGAGTTCCGCGGCCGCTACCACGTGCTCGGCGGGGCGATCAGCCCGATCGAGGGGATCGGCCCGGACGACCTGCGGGTTCGTGAGCTGATGACCCGGCTCGCTGACGACGAGGTCACCGAGCTGATCCTGGCCACCGACCCGAACCTCGAGGGCGAGGCCACCGCCACCTATCTGGCCCGGCTGGTCAAGCCGATGGGACTGCGGGTCACCCGGCTGGCCAGCGGGCTGCCGGTGGGTGGCGACCTGGAGTACGCCGACGAGGTGACCCTCGGGCGCGCCTTCGAAGGACGGCGACTGATCGACGTATGACCAC
>JAVEDA010000321.1 GCA_030841195.1 Actinomycetota bacterium
TCCGGTCACGCTTACCCAGCGGCTCTGCACCCGATGAATCCGTCTTTTCTTCGCGCTCGACATGGCTTTGCCGCCAGGTGCGCGGTGCCGTCAGGAAGGACAAGCGCAGTCGGCCGGGCTGCTCCACGCGGGTGGGGACCCGTCAGACCGGGTGACTCCTTCGTGGCGGCACCGCTGAGGTGAACGCTGGGTCAGTCGCCGAGCCGGGCGGCGCGGAGGAGCAGGTGCCGCTGCTCCGGGAGGCTCGCAGTCAGCCGCGCCGACCGCAGGTAGGCGGCTCGGGCACCCTGGACGTCGCCGGCGAGCTCGAGCAGGTGCGCCCGCACCGCGTCCAGCCGGTGGTTGCGGGCCATCCGCTCGTCGTCCTCGATCCACGCCAGCTCGGCCAGACCCGCCTCCGGCCCGTGGACCATCGCGACGGCCACGGCGCGGTTGAGGGTCACCACCGGACTCGGCGACAGCCGCGCCAGCACGTCGTACAGCGCCAGGATCTGCGGCCAGTCGGTGGACGCCGCGTCCGGTGCCTCGTCGTGCACCGCGGCGATGGCGGCCTGCAGCTGGTACGGCCCGCCCGGCGCGGTGCCGAGCGTCGCGGAGATCAGCGCGATGCCCTCGGCCACCAGCGCCGCGTCCCAGCGCCTGCGGTCCTGCTCGTCCAGCGGCACCAGCGAGCCGTCCGCCGTCGTCCGGGCCGGCCGGCGGGCGTCGACCAGCAGCATCAGGGCGAGCAGCCCGGCCACTTCGGCCGCGGGCACCAGCCGGTGCAGCAGCCGGGTCAGCCGGATCGCCTCGGCCGTGAGGTCGGTCCGCGCCGCGGTGGCACCGGACGTGGCGACATAGCCCTCGTTGAAGACGAGGTAGAGGACGTGCATGACGACCTTCAGCCGGTCACCACGCTCGGCCTCCGGCGGCAGGTCGAACCGCAAGCCGGAGGCCCGGATGCTCGACTTGGCCCGGCTGATCCGCTGGGCCATGGTGGCCTCGGGCACCAGGAAAGCCTTCGCGATCTCGGCGGTGGTCAAGCCGCCGACCGCCCGCAGCGTCAAGGCCAGCTGCGAGGGCACCGACAGCGACGGGTGGCAGCACAGGAACAGCAGGGTCAGGGTGTCGTCGGTGTCCACCGGCTCCTGCTGGACCTCCAGCGCCGCGACCTGCTCCTCCCGGCGGGTCCGCGCGCTCTCGCTGCGCCAGAGGTCGACCAGCCGGCGCGACGCCACCGTGTGCAGCCAGGCCCGCGGGTCGTCCGGCACTCCGTCGGAGGGCCACTGCAGCGCGGCCGCGAGCAGCGCCTCCTGCACAGCGTCCTCGCAGGCGTCGAACTGGCCGTGCCGGCGGACCAGCGCGCCGAGGACCTGGGGCGCCAGCTCGCGCAGCAGGTCCTCGATCCGCTGGTCGGGGCTCACAGCTCCGGCGGGGCGTCGGCCACTTGACGCAGCTCGACGCTGCGGGCGTACTTGACGATCCGGCCGCAGATCTCGACGGCGCGGGCCTCGCTGTCGACGTCGAGCACCCAATAGCCCACGATCGACTCCTTCGACTCGGCGTACGGTCCGTCGGTCGTGACGACGGTGCCGTCCTCGGCCAGGCTGACGGTCTTGGCCTGGCTGCCGTCCACCAGCCCGCGGGCGGAGACCAGCTCGCCGGACGCGGTCAGGTCGTCGTTCAGCGTCATCATGAAGGAGATCATCTCGGCGACCCAGTCCTTGGACTGGACCTGCATCATCTCCTCGGCACTGCCGAACATCATGATCATGTACTTCACGGCCACCACTCTCTCGTCGTCGAGTGCGCCAACCTAGAGGGTGGGCCAGGATGGATGCCATGACGCCCGAGGACCTCGCCCACTTGCGCCGGTCCCGGGACCTGATGGACCGCGACTACGCCCGGCCGCTGGACGTTCCCGCGATGGCCCGCGCGGCCCTGATGTCACCGGCGCACTTCTCCCGGCAGTTCCGGGCGGCCTACGGGGAGACTCCTTATGGCTACCTGATGACCCGCCGGATCGAGCGGGCCAAGGCCCTGCTGCGGCGCGGCGACCGGTCGGTCACCGACGTCTGCCTCGAGGTGGGCTGCACCTCGCTCGGCTCGTTCAGCGCCCGGTTCACCGAGATCGTGGGCGAGAGCCCCAGCGCCTACCGGGCCCGCGACCATCGGGCGGGCGAGACCGTGCCGGCCTGCGTGGCGAAGGCGTGGACCCGACCGGAGCGAACGAGCAGGAACGGAGAAGCCACCGGCTGACCCGAGGCCCTAGCGTTGCCGGCATGACAATCAACCTCTCGCACACCTTCGTCACCGTCACCGACTACGAGGCGGCGCTGGGCTTCTACCGCGACGTCCTCGGCCTCGAGGTCACCAACGACATGCCCTTCGACTCCTTCCGGTGGGTGACCCTCTCCTCGCCCAGCCAGCCGGGCGTCGAGGTGGTGCTCGCAGCGCCCGAGATGGGCCACTCTCCGGAGGACGCGGCCGCGATCAGCACACTGCTCGCCAAGGGCGCGATGAACGGAGTCATCTTCCAGGTCGACGACGTGGACAGCACGTTCGAGAAGATCCGCGGGTCCGGCGCCGAGGTGCTCCAGGAGCCGATCGACCAGCCCTACGGCGTGCGCGACTTCGCCTTCCGGGACCCGTCCGGCAACCACATCCGGTTCAGCGGCGGCCCGAAGGGCTGATCGAGCAGCTCAGGGTCGTGGACGCAGGTTCAGGGCGGCGCCGATCTCCGGTACGTCGGCGTCGCCTGTGGCCACCGACATCACCAGGTCGAACGCCTGGTCATCGTCGAGATGCGGCTCGAGACCGTTGAGGTCCAGGAACACGACGGCCGCCAACCAGGCCAGCCGCTTGTTGCCGTCGACGAGAGCATGGTTGCGCGCGATCGAGTGCAGCAGAGCGGCGGCCTTGGTAGCGAGGTCTGGGTACGCGTCCTCACCGAACGCGCTCGACCTCGGGCGAGCTGCCGCGGCGTCGAGCAGTCCGACGTCGCGCACCGGCCCCGCGCCGAGCGCCCGGACCAGACCGAGCAGGTCATCGAGGTCGAGGTAGCGGACCTCGCTCACACCGAGCCGAGCCGGTCGAGGACGTCTCCCCACCGCTCGACCATCCGCTGGGTGCTGTCATCAACCGACGCGCGGTGACCGGCCCGCTCGTACCGCTCGAGCACGGCGCGGCGCACGACTTCCTGCCGGGAGATGCCCTCGGCCTCGGACAGCGCCGCGAGGGCACCGTCCAGCTCGTCGTCGGTGCGCAAGGTCATCGCCATGCCGTCATGGTACCACTGTGGTACCGGATCGATCACGGCTCATACCAGTCAGATCCACGCGTCGGCGATCAGGTCCCGGGTGTCGGCCAGCAGCTGCGGGATCACCTTGGTGCCGGCCAGCACGGTGATGAAGTTGGCGTCGCCGCCCCACCGGGGTACGACGTGCTGGTGCAGGTGGTCGGCCAGCGAGCCGCCGGCGACGTTCCCGAGGTTGAGCCCGACGTTGAAGCCGTGCGGCGACGACGCGGCCCGCACCGCGTCGACCGCCCGGCGGGTGAATCCCATCAGCTCGACCGTCTCGTCGGCGGTGAGCTCGTCCAGCCCGGCGACGTGCCGGTAGGGCACCACCATCAGGTGGCCCGGGTTGTACGGGTGCAGGTTGAGCACCGCGTAGACGGTCTCGCCGCGCGCCAGTATCAGGCCGGTGCGGTCGTCCAGGGTCGGGATCCGGCAGAACGGGCAGCCGCCGTCGGCGGTGCTGCCGGTGCCGTCCTCGCCGGTGACGTACGCCAGTCGGTGCGGCGCCCAGAGCCGCTGCAGCCGGTCCGGCGTGCCCACGCCCTCCTGCGGCACCAGCTCGGGCGGGACGTACGGCTCGGTCATACCTGCACGTGGTCGGCCACGGCGCGCACGATCTCCTCGACCGCGTCGTCCACCGGCACGCCGTTGTTCTGCTCACCGTTGCGATAGCGGAACGACACCGCGCCCTTGGCCACGTCCTCGTCGCCGGCCAGCAGCATGTAGGGCACCTTCTGCTTCTGGGCGGTGCGGATCTTCTTCTGCATCCGGTCGTCGGAGGCGTCCACCTCGACCCGGATCCCCCGGGCGGCCAGCTTCGCCGCGACGTCCTGCAGATAGGTGACGTGCTCGTCCGTGATCGGGATCGCGACGACCTGCACGGGCGCCAGCCAGGGCGGGAAGGCGCCCGCGTAGTGCTCGACGAGCACGCCGATGAAGCGCTCGATCGACCCGAACTTGGCCGAGTGGATCATCACCGGCTGCTGGCGCGAGCCGTCCGCCGCCTGGTACTCCAGATTGAAGCCGGCCGGCTGGTTGAAGTCGTACTGGATCGTCGACATCTGCCAGGTGCGGCCGATGGCGTCCCGGCACTGCACCGAGATCTTCGGCCCGTAGTACGCGGCGCCGCCTGGGTCGGGCACCAGCTCCAGCCCGGAGTCGGTGGCGACCTTCTCCAGTACGGCGGTGGCCGTGGCCCAGTCCTCATCGGAGCCCACGAACTTCGAGGAGTCCGCGTCGCGGGTCGACAGCTCGAGGTAGAAGTCGTCCAGTCCGAAGTCCTTGAACAGGCTGAGGCAGAAGTCGAGCAGGTGCTTGATCTCGGCCGGCGCCTGCTCCGGGGTCACGTAGGAGTGCGAGTCGTCCTGGGTCATGCCGCGCACCCGGGTCAAGCCGTGCACCACGCCGGACTTCTCGTTCCGGTACACCGAGCCGAACTCGAAAAATCGCAGCGGCAGCTCACGGTAGGACCGCCCGCGGGACCGGAAGATCAGGTTGTGCATCGGGCAGTTCATGGCCTTGAGGTAGTAGTCGGCGCCCTCCATGTGCATGGGCGGGAACATGCCGTCGGCGTAGTAGGGCAGGTGGCCGGACAGGTGGAAGAGCCCCTCCTTGGAGATGTGAGGGGTCCCGACGTAGGAGAAGCCCTCCTCGATGTGCCGCCGCCGGACGTAGTCCTCCATCTCGCGCTTGATCACCCCGCCCTTCGGGTGGAAGACCACCAGGCCGGACCCGATCTCGTCCGGGAACGAGTAGAGGTCGAGCTCGGCGCCGAGCTTGCGGTGGTCGCGCTTCTCGGCCTCGGCCAGCCGCTGCTGGTAGGCCTTGAGCGCGTCACGGCTCTCCCACGCGGTGCCGTAGATGCGCTGCAGCTGCGGGTTCTTCTCACTGCCGCGCCAGTAGGCGGCGGCCGACCTGGTCAGCTTGAAGGCCGGGATGTGCCGGGTGCTGGGCAGGTGCGGCCCGCGGCAGAGGTCCTTCCAGGCCAGCGAGCCGTCCTTGCGCACGTTGTCGTAGATGGTCAGCTCGCTGGCACCGACCTCCGCCTCGGCACCGTCGGCCGCATCCGCCGCTGCGCCGCCCTTGAGGCCGATCAGCTCGAGCTTGTAGGGCTCGAAGGCCAGCTCCGCGCGGGCCTCGTCGTCGGTGACCACCCGGCGTACGAACGACTGGCCCTCCTTGACGATCTGCTGCATCCGCTTGTCGAGCGCCGCGAGGTCGTCGGGGGTGAACGGCACGTCGACGTCGAAGTCGTAGT
>JAVEDA010000368.1 GCA_030841195.1 Actinomycetota bacterium
CCATAGTCACGAATGCGCCCATGCGTTGAGATCTCTCAACGTTGACCTGGGTCAACTGCCGGTTGCGGACCGTTCCTGAACTTGCGAACCGGTGTCTAGGAGGTCAGCGGAAGACGCCGGTGTGCCCAAGGGAGTAGCGACCGGGCTGTGGGTAGACGCACAGCCCGTGCGGGCCGCTGCCGACGGGGATCCGCTTGATCAGGTGCCCGTCGACGGTGGAGATCGCGTAGACCTCGGCGTCGTAGCGCCCGCTGACCCAGAAGACCTTGCCGTTGGTGGACAGGCCGCCCATGTCCGGGCTCCCGCCGCCGGGGATCTTCCACCGGTCGACGAGGCGGTTGGTTGCGAAGTCGAGCACCGAGATGCTGCCCTCCTCCCGGTTGGTGATCAGCAGGTGCTGGGAGTCGCGGGTGACGTAGAGGCCGTGGGCGCCCTTGCCGGTGTGCAGGAAGCGGCGGACCTTCAGCGTCGGGCCGTCGACCAGCCAGATGCCGTTGCTCTGCATGTCCGCCACGTAGAAGGTGCGACCGTCGGGCGACATCTTCACGTCCTGCGGCATCGGGGCCATGTGGCCAGGTCGCATCTTCAGCCGCCGTACCTTGGTCACCTTCATCGTCACGGTGTCGACCTTCAGCAGCTGCCCGGAGAACTCGCAGGACACGATGAAGTAGCGGCCGTCAGCGGAGAAGTCCGCGTGGTTGACGCCGTAGCAGGGCACGTGGGTGCGGTGACGCACCTTCATCGTGTGCGGGTCGCGGAAGACGAGCTGGCGGTCCATCGAGGCCATCACCACGGCGTACTTGCCGTCAGGGGTGAAGTAGAGGTTGTAGGGGTCGTGCACGCGGAAGCTCTTGCCCGGCTTGCCGGTGCGTGGGTTGATCGCGGTCAACGAGTTGCCGAGGTCGTTGTTGACCCACAGCGTCTTGAGGTCCCAGGACGGCACCACGTGCTGCGGCTCGGTGTCGGTGCGGAACGTGCGCACGACCTTGAAGGTGTGCGGGTCGATCTCGGTGACCGTGTTGCTCTTGGAGTTGGGCACGTAGACCAGGTCCCGGAACCCGGTGACAGCTGGCGCGAGGTTGCCGGGCCGGTCGGCCGCCCAGACGTCGGCGGGGTTCTCCGGGGCAGGCATCCCGGGCAGCAGGTTCAGCGCGCCGGCGGTGGGTGTCGCCGAAGGCGATGCCGAGGCCGAGGTGGGGGACGACGAGGTGGGCCGGGAGGACCGGCTAGCTGCGGCCTCACCGCCCGGACTGGACGATCCGGTGCAGCCCGCCAGCACCAGGCAGGCGGCGAGCGGCAGACCGGAGAGTCGGGCAGCGCACCTCATCCGAGCAGCTCCGTGAGCGTCACCGGCTGGAGACTCCTGGCGCGCAACCCGTTCAGGATGTCGGGCAGCGCCGCCACGGTGACCGGATGGCCCAGGTGCAGGCTGATGATCGACCCGCGGCGGGTCCCGTCGAGCACCGCTCGCACGACGGTGTCGGCCGAGGGGTCCTGCCAGTCGAGCCCGTCGACGTCGTACGACACGCAGCGGTCGTAGCCGGCCCGGGCAGCAGCCCGGCGGATCGTCGGCGTCGTCACCTGCGTGCCGGAGGCGCGGAACCAGGTCCCGCGGCTGCCGGCGGTGTGCTGCAGGACCCGGGCGCAGCCCTCGACCTCGTCCAGAGCGGCCCGAGGTGCGAGGTCGCGCATCGCGTAGTGGTGCAGCGTGTGGTTGCCCAGGTCGTGTCCGCCGCGAGTGACCCGCCTGGCCATCTGCGGGGCCGCCTTCAGCCAGGTGCCGACCGCCATCACGGTGGCCTGCACGTCGTGCCTCTCGAGCAGGCCGAGCAGCTGCTCAGCGAGGGCCAGGTCGCCTGCGCCGTGGAAGGTCAGGGCCACCCGGCCCGATGTCCGGTCGCCGTGGCGGACCTCGACGGCGTCGCGCGGGCGCGGTGTCGCCGTGGGGCTTGCACCAGGGGTCGACCGGACGCTGCTCGGAGTCGTCGCACCGGTCGAGGACCGGGGGGCGGCGGCCTGCGGAGCCCCGCTCGGACTGCACGCCGCGGCGGCTGCAGCCGCGGCGGCTGCGGCGGTGCCGCGCAGCAGGGCGCGGCGGGTCAGCGGCATTTGTCCACCGTACGGCGGCCAAGGTAAGCGGCCGGCAAGGCGTCACGGGGGACGACGTCATGGTCGCAGCTCGAGCAGCGAGCTCCCCACGTCGGTCAGCAGATGGCGCAGCAGGGGCAGCGACAGGCCGACCACGTTGTGGGGGTCGCCTTCGACACCTTCGACGAAGGGGCCGCCGAGCCCGTCGATGGTGAACGCACCGGCCACCCGCAACGGCTCGCCGGTCTCGACGTACGCCGTGATCTCCGCGTCCGAGAGATCGGCGAAGTGGACGGTGGTCGAGGCCACCGACGCCGCGTCGCGGCCGGTGCGGGTGTCGATCAGGCAGTGCCCGGTCCGCAGCACCCCGCTGCGTCCGCGCATCCGCTGCCAGCAAGCGACCGCGTCTTCGGCGTCGCGGGGCTTGCCGAGCGTCTCGCCGTCGAGATCGAGCACCGAGTCGCAACCGAGGACCAGCGCGTCCTCGCACCGGGGCGCCACCGCTGTCGCCTTGCGCACGGCCAGGGTCAGCGCGACGTCGCCGGATGGCCCCGTCACGGTGCTCTCGTCGATGCCGCTGACCACGACCTCGGGCTGCAGCCCGGCGCTGCGGAGCAGCCCGAGCCGGGCGGGGGAGGCGGAGGCCAGGACGAGGCGGCGACGGGGGGTGGTCACGGTCGGCCACGGTAGCCAGTCAGCCACGGTGGCCAGCGATCCTGGGCTGACTCTCGACGCACCGCCGGGACGGGAGCACGATCGACTCGGACAACGACTCGAGTCGCACCAGGGAGGCCGAGATGTCTGCTGAGCCCGAGGTCGTCAGCCTCTACGCCCGTGCGGTGGACGCCTTCCTGGCCGCGGTCGACCGGGTGCCCGACGGTGCCTGGGAGGCGCCGACGCCGTGCACCGACTGGGACGTCCGGACCCTGGTCAACCACGTGGTAGGCGAGGACCGCTGGGTGGTGCCGCTGCTCGAGGGGCGCACCATCGCCGAGGTGGGCGACGCCCTGGACGGGGACCTGCTGGGTGCGGCGCCGCCGGAGTCGGCGGCCACCGCCGGCAAGGCCGCGTCCGCGGCGTTCGCCGAGCCCGGCGCGACCGATCGCACCGTGCACCTGTCGTTCGGCGACTTCTCCGGCGCCGACTACGCCTGGCAGGTCCTGGTCGACCACGTGGTCCACACCTGGGACCTGCTCGCCGGCGCTGGCGCCGACCGCGCCCTCGACCCCGAGCTGGTCACCGCCACAGCCGGCTGGTGGGCCGGCATGGAGGACGTCTACCGCGGTGCCGGCGCGGTTGCCGCCCGGGTCGAGGTGCCGGACGGAGCCTCCGAGCAGGACCGGCTGCTCGGCTCGTTCGGCCGAGACCCGGGGTGGACGCCAGGCGGGTGACCACGGGCGCCGCGAGCGCGCAGAGGCCCGGCTGCGGTGGTTGCCTAGACTCATCCGGTGTCCGACGCGAAGAGGGTCCTCGAGCAGCGGGCGGCTGCCGAGCCCCAGCCGCTCGGGGCGGGGTCCCATCGCCACCCGCGATCTCAGCGCAGCCGCCGCAGCAAGATCGTGCTCGGGTTGCTCGCTGCTGCGCTGCTCGGATGCGCGATCGCGGGGATCTTCCTTTACCGGACGGCGACCGCAATCAACGCCGACGCGTCGGCGGTGAAGACCGACCTCGAGCAGGTGCGAGCAAGCCTGGCGGCCGACGATCTCGCCGGGGCCCGGCAGGCACAGGCCTCCGCGCAGCAGCACGCGGCCAACGCGGCGGCGAGCGCCGGGAGCTGGCCGGTTGCCGGGTTGCGACGGCTGCCCGTGGCCGGAGGCGCGGCAAGGGACCTGGACCATCTCGTGGCTGCTGCAGGACTGGTCGTGAAGAGCTCGGGCCAGCTCCTCACGGCGTACGAGCAGGTGTCCGGAGAGGAACACCCGCTGCTGCGGGACAAGCGCGTGGACCTGGCCCGCCTGCCGGCGCTGCGCCGGCAGGTCG
>JAVEDA010000386.1 GCA_030841195.1 Actinomycetota bacterium
TACCTCTCGATCGGGGAGCGCACCAACGCCAACGGGTCGCTCGCGTTCAAGAAGGCGATGCTCGAGGAGCGGTGGGACGACTGCATCGAGATCGCCCGCGACCAGACCCGCGATGGCGCCCACCTGCTCGACGTCTGCATCGACTACGTCGGTCGCGACGGAGTGGCGGACATGAAGGCCGTGGTCGGCCGGTTCGCCACCGCGTCCACCCTGCCGCTGGTGCTCGACTCCACCGAGCCGGCCGTCATCGAGGCCGGTCTCGAGCTGCTCGGCGGCCGCTCGGTCATCAACTCGGTCAACTACGAGGACGGCGACGGCCCGGGCTCGCGGTTCGCCCGAGTCATGCCGGTCGTCAAGGAGCACGGCGCTGCCGTCATCGCGCTGTGCATCGACGAGGAGGGCCAGGCCCGCACCGCCGACTGGAAGGTCCGGGTCGCCACCCGGCTGATCGAGGACCTCACCGGGACGTGGGGGATGCACGTCGAGGACATCATCGTCGACTGCCTCACCTTCCCGATCACGACCGGCCAGGAGGAGACCCGGCGCGACGCGCTGGAGACGATCGAGGCCATCAAGCAGCTCAAGCGGGCCTACCCGAATGTGCAGACGACGCTCGGGCTGTCCAACGTCTCGTTCGGCGTCAACCCGGCCGCCCGGATCGTGCTGAACTCGGTGTTCCTGAATGAGTGCGTCAAGGCCGGCCTCGACTCGGCCATCGTGCATGCCGCCAAGATCCTGCCGATGACCAAGATCGACGAGGAGGCCCGCGAGGTCGCGCTCGACCTGGTCTATGACAGACGCCGCGACGGCTACGACCCGCTGCAGAAGTTCCTCGACCTGTTCGAGGGCGTCGACGCGGCCAGCGTCCGCGCCACCCGGGCCGAGGAGCTGATGGCGCTGCCCCTCGGCGAGCGGCTGGCCCGGCGGATCATCGACGGCGAGCGCAACGGCTTGGAGGCCGACCTGCAGAGCGCGCTGGACAGCGGCAAGTCGGCCCTGGACATCGTCAACGACCACCTCCTCGAGGGGATGAAGGTGGTCGGCGAGCTCTTCGGCAAGGGCGAGATGCAGCTGCCGTTCGTGCTCCAGTCGGCCGAGGTGATGAAGACCGCGGTGGCCTGGCTCGAGCCGCACATGGAGAAGACCGACGAGGAGGGCAAGGGCACGATCGTCCTGGCCACGGTCAAGGGCGACGTGCACGACATCGGCAAGAACCTCGTCGACATCATCCTGACCAACAACGGCTTCACCGTGGTCAACATCGGCATCAAGCAGCCGGTGTCCGCGATCCTCGACGCCGCCGACACCCACCGCGCCGACGTCATCGGGATGTCCGGGCTGCTGGTGAAGTCCACGGTGGTGATGAAGGAGAACCTCGAGGAGATGAACACCCGCGGCATCTCGGCGAAGTTCCCGGTCATCCTCGGCGGCGCCGCCCTCACCCGGCCCTACGTCGAGCAGGACCTGGCCGAGGTCTACGAGGGCGAGGTGCGCTACGCCCGCGACGCCTTCGAGGGACTGCGGCTGATGGACGCCCTGATCTCGGTCAAGCGCGGCGTTCCGGGAGCCGAGCTGCCGGCGCTGCGACCGCGGCGGGTCAAGCCGGTGGGCCGGCCGGACGCGACCGCGCCGGAGGACATGCCGTCCCGGTCCGACGTCGCCACCGACAACCCGGTGCCGGAGCCGCCGTTCTGGGGCAGCAAGGTCATCAAGGGCGTTGCGCTGCAGGAGTATGCGTCGCTGCTCGACGAGCGGGCCACCTTCATGGGGCAGTGGGGACTCAAGTCGTCGCGGGCCAGCGACGGGCCGTCGTACGAGGAGCTCGTCGAGACCGAGGGTCGGCCGCGGCTGCGGATGTGGCTCGAGCGGATCCAGGCGGAAAAGATGCTCGAGGCGGCGATCGTCTACGGGTACTACCCGGTGGTCTCCGAGGGCGACGACCTGGTGCTGCTGGACGCGCCGAGCATCGACGCGGCCGAGCGCTACCGGTTCACCTTCCCGCGCCAGCGGCACGGCCGGCACCTCTGCCTGGCCGACTACTTCCGGCCGCGTTCGACCGGTGAGGTCGACGTGCTCGGCCTCCAGCTGGTCACGATGGGCCCGCGGATCGCGGAGCTGACGGCGGACCTGTTCGCGAAGGACGCCTACCGCGACTACCTCGAGCTGCACGGGCTGTCGGTGCAGCTCACCGAGTCGCTGGCCGAGTACTGGCACAAGCGGATGCGGGCCGAGCTCGGCTTCGCGGGCGAGGACCCCGACAAGCCCGAGGACTACTTCGACCTGCGCTACAGGGGCGCCCGGTTCTCCTTCGGGTACGGCGCCTGCCCGGACCTGGAGGACCGCGCCAAGATCGTGGACCTGCTCGAGCCGGAGCGGATCGGGGTCAAGCTCTCCGAGGAGTTCCAGCTGCACCCCGAGCAGTCGACCGACGCGCTGGTGCTGCACCACCCCGAGGCGACCTACTTCAACGCCAAGTGAGCGACGCCGCGGCCGTGCTGCCGGCGGGCCTGCTGCCCGCCGCGCTGCTGTTCGACATGGACGGGTTGCTCGTCGACACCGAGCGGACCTGGTTCGCGGTCGAGACCGAGCTCATGGCCGGCCTGGGTGCGCCGTGGGGCGAGGAGCATCAGGCCGCACTCGTGGGCGGCCCGCTGGAGAAGTCGGTGCGCTACATGCTCGACCACGCCGGCCGCCCTGACGTGTCGCCGGACCAGCTGGCGCAGGCGCTGCTCGAGGGGATGGTCCGCCACCTGCGGGACGGGCCGGTCCGCTGGCAGCCAGGTGCCGAGCGGCTGCTCGCGCAGGCCGCCGACGCGGGGTTGCCGTGCGCGCTGGTCTCCTCATCACTGCGGCCGGTCGTGGACGCGGTGCTCGCGGCCATCGGAACCGAGCACTTCGCCGTGACCGTGTCCGGCGACGACGTGGCGCAGACCAAGCCGAACCCGGATCCTTACCTGCTGGCCGCCGAGCTCCTCGGCGTCGACCCGGTCCGGTGCGTGGCGCTGGAGGACTCCGAGACGGGGGCCACCTCAGCGGTCGCGGCTGGCTGCCTCACCGTCGTGGTGCCGAGCCTGGTGCCGGTGCCCCCTGAGATCGGCGACCACCAGGTGGCGTCGCTGACCGAGCTGGACCTGGCCCGCCTCGGTGAGCTCGCGGCCGATCGCGCGCAAGACCGCTGACGGCTAGGGTCACGCCACCATCACCAGCACCCGGGACGCGCCGATGCCCGACAGCGGCACCCGCGGCCCGTGTGCTGCCGTCAC
>JAVEDA010000432.1 GCA_030841195.1 Actinomycetota bacterium
CGGTCGGCGGCCGCCGACCCGGATCAGCCGGATCACCCGGCGGATGCTGGTGGTGGTCGCGGCCGTGGCGGCCGGCGCGGTGCTCGTGGGCAGCGCCGCCGGCTACGCACTGCTCACCTGGTCCAGCCGGTCGATCGAGCGGGTGGACGCGTTCGCCGGGCTGACCGACCGGCCGCCGCCGAACGCCGCCGGGTCGACCACCTTCCTGCTCGTCGGCTCGGACGGGCGCACCGGCATGAGCAAGGCCGACATGAAGCGCCTGCACGTCGGCACCGCGGCCACGGCCGCCGGACGGCGGGCCGACACGATGCTGATGGTGCACATCTCGGCGCGGCACGGGACGGTCGACGTCGTCAGCCTCCCGCGCGACTCCTACGTCACGATCCCCGCGCACGTGTCGGCGGCCGGCGACCAGGTGCCGGAACGCCGGAACAAGCTCAACGCTGCTTACGCGTACGGCGGCCCGCCGCTGGCCGTCGCGACCGTCGAGCGCAGCACCGGGGTGCGGATCGACCACTACCTCGAGGTCGACTTCCTCGGCTTCGTGCGGCTCGTCGACGCCGTCGGCGGCGTCGACGTGTGCAGCCCGACCCGGTTGCGGGACCGCAAGGCGGGGCTGCGGCTGCCGGCCGGGGTCACCCACGTCGACGGCGAGACCGGCCTCGCCTACGTCCGGGCCCGCCACCTCGACGCCCGCGCCGACCTGGGCCGGGTCGAGCGCCAGCAGCGGTTCCTCGCCGCCATGGTCGACCGGGCGACCAGCCGGGACGTGCTGCTCGACCCGCGGGCGCTGGTGCGTTTCCTGGACGCGTCGCTCGCGGCGGTGCGCGCCGACCCCGGGCTCACCGAGGACGAGCTGGTGCGGCTGGGCACCCGGCTCCGACACGTCTCCGGCCGCGACATCCGGTTCCGCACCGTCCCGGTCGCCAACCCGTCGTACCGGACAGCCGGCGCCGGCTCCGTCGCCCTGTGGGACGCCGGCGCTGCGGCCGACGTCTTCACCGCCATGCGCGAGGACACGGCCCGCCCGCACCACGGTGCCGGCCGCGACGGCGCCGGCCGACCCACGGTCGAGCCGGCCCAGATCCGGGTGCAGGTCTACAACGGCGGCGGCACCCCGGGGCTCGGGTCGCTCGCGAACGCCGACCTTGCCGCCCGTGGCTTCGCGACCGCCGGGCCGGCCCAGAACTGGAGCCGCACCGGGGTGGCTCGCACGACGATCCGGTTCGACACCCGCTACACCGAGAGCATCAAGACGGTGGCCGCCGCGGTGCCAGGGGCGCGCCTGGTCGCGGTGGCCGGGCTGGGTCGGACCATGCAGGTCGTCGTCGGGACGTCGTACGACGGGGCCCGAGCCGTGCGGCTCGCGGCCCCCGCAGCAGGCGACACCGGCGTCCGCACCGCGGGCGACCACGTCTGCAGCTGAGGTTTTCTCCCGGCGCGACCGGGCAAGCCGGACGGAAGCACGATCCGGGCGTCTGCCGCGCCCGCCGTCGCGCCGGTCGCGTATGCACGTCCCGCGTCCGGCGCCCGACAGCGCGCCGCGGCGCGCAGGAGGTACGCCCCGATGACCGAGAAGGACCTGACGCCCCTGTCTGCCGACGAGATCGCGGCCGAGGCCGGCACCGCGTTGCCACCCAAGGAAGTGGTGTCGCTGCTCGACCTCAACGTGGACCTCGACCTCGCGCTCGACCTCGCGGCACCGATCGACCTCGCCGTCGCGGCCAACGCCAACGTGGTGGCCCCGATCGACGCCGCCGTCGGGGCCAACGTCCTGTCGGTCGGGTCGACCGCCCAGTCGCTCGCCGACCAGGGCGTGCTGATCGACCAGGGCATCAGCGGCGAGGCGGTCGCCAACAGCACGCAGGACAGCACCCTGGACCAGAGCAACGACGTGCCCGACGCGGGCAGCACGGTGCCGGCCGACGGAACCACGGCTCCCACCGACGGCACCACTGCTCCCACCGACGGCGGCACTGCGGGCAGCGTCACGGCCGACCCGAGCTCGCTGCTCGACGGCGACCTGCTCAACGTGGACGTCAACGCCAACCTGGACGCCGACATCGCGGCTCCGATCGCCGGTGCCGTCGCCGCGAACGCCAACGTGGCGGCGCCGATCGACGCGGCCGTGTCGGCCAACGTGGGCTCGATCGACTCGTCGGCCACCGCGATCGCCAGCCAGGACGCGATGATCACCCAGCACCTCGACGACGTCACGGCCGAGGCGAACACCGACCAGCAGTCCGACATCACCCAGTAGTCGCGCGCCGATGACCGCGACGCCCGACGCCCCGTCCCGGACGGGCACCTCCGCGCCGGAGGTGCCCGTCCGGGCTGACGGCGTGCACCTGATCGGCGAGCTGCCCGGCTCGGGCTACAAGCAGCCGCCGTCGCTGGTGCGCCGGGCAGACGGACAGACGGTGCAGCTCACCCGGCTGCTCTTTCTGGTGCTCGACAGCATCGACGGACGCCGCAGCCTCGACGACGTCGCCGACCGGGTGAGTGACGGCTTCGGACGGCTCGTCAGCGCGGCTCAGGTCGGCGAACTGGTCGACGGGCAGCTGCGCCCGCTCGGCCTGCTGCGGCTCGCCGACGGCAGCGAGCCCCCGGTGCGCAAGGCCAACCCGCTGCTGAACGTCCGGCTGAAGAAGGTCGTCACCGACCCGGCCGTGACCCGCAAGGTCACCGCACCGTTCGCAGTGCTGTTCCACCCGTTCGTGGTCATCCCGTTCGTCCTCGCCTTCACCGTCACCGCCGGCTGGGTCCTGTTCCGCGAGGGCCTGGCGGCCGCCGCACACGACGCGTTCACCGAACCGGGCCTGTTCCTGCTGGTCTTCGCGCTGACCGCGTTGTCGGCCGGCTTCCACGAGTTCGGCCACGCCGCTGCCTGCCGCTACGGCGGCGCGACACCGGGCGCGATGGGCGCCGGGCTGTACCTCGTCTGGCCCGCGTTCTACACCGAGGTCGGTGACAGCTACCGCCTCGGCCGTGGCGGCCGGGTGCGGGTCGACCTCGGCGGCCTGTACTTCAACGCGCTGTTCGCGGTGGCGATGTTCGGCGTCTGGGCGCTCACCCACTGGCAGGCGCTGCTGCTCATCATCGCGGCGCAGGTGCTGCAGATGCTGCGGCAGCTGGCCCCGCTCGTGCGGTTCGACGGCTACCACATCCTCGCCGACCTGACCGGAGTCCCCGACCTCTACTCGCACATCCGGCCGACCCTGGCCGGGCTGCTGCCGCACCGGTGGCGCCGGCCGTCCGCCCTCACCTGGTGGGCCCGCGCCGTGGTCACCGTCTGGGTGCTG
>JAVEDA010000435.1 GCA_030841195.1 Actinomycetota bacterium
CCATACCTTCGAGCACTGGCGGGCGGAGTTCAGCGACGCCCTCCAATGGCTCCTGCGGACCGAGTAGACCGCGGTCCCTGAGATGGCGGCGGCCCCGTGCAGCTAGAGGGCCGGACGGCGTCGGCGAGTTTTCGGCTCAGAACGCTGGGTCGCCTCAGAAGCCGTAGGTGACGACCGCCGCCAGGCCGCCGTCGCGGAGCCGGTCCAGCACGAACAGCTCGTGCGGCACCACCGGTGCCGGCAGCGCGTCCAGCGGCCACCACCGCAGGTCGGCCGCCTTGTCCTCCTCGACCAGCCGCGGCTCGCCGCGCCAGGTGCGGACCTCGAAGAAGAAGTCCACCCGCTCGTCGATCGGGTCGTGGTTGCCCTGGGTGCGATGCATGCCGCACAGCGGCACCAGGTCGTCCTCGTGCACCGTCACACCGAGCTCCTCGGCGGACTCCCGGCAGGCGGCCTCGAGCACCGACTCGTCGGCCTCGACGTGACCGGCTGCCGCCATCGCCCAGAAGCCATCCATGTAGCCGGTGCCGCGACGCAGCTGCAGCAGCACCTGAGGCCGACCGTCGTGCTCGCGGCGGAACACGACGTAGGCCGCCGGGACGACCCGGAACCGGTCGGTCACGCGGACTCCTCCTCGGTCACGGCCCCGGTGAACTGTGCGTTGTAGAGGGCGGCGTATGCCCCGCGTCGGGCCAGCAGCTCGTCGTGGCTGCCCTGCTCGACGATGCGCCCGGCCTCCATCACCAGGATCAGGTCGGCGTCCCGGATGGTCGAGAGCCGGTGGGCGATGATGAAGCTGGTCCGGTCCGACCGCAGCGCGGCCATGGCCTTCTGCACCAGCACCTCGGTGCGGGTGTCCACCGAGCTGGTCGCCTCGTCCAGGATGAGCAGCGACGGCGCAGCCAGGAAGGCCCGGGCGATGGTCACGAGCTGCCGCTCACCGGCGCTGATGTTGCTGGCCTCGTCGTCGATCACCGTGTCGTAGCCGTCAGGCAGCGAGTGGACGAAGCGGTCCACAAAGGTGGCCTTGGCGGCCTCGAGGATCTCCTCCTCGGTGGCGTCCGGCCGGCCGTAGGCGATGTTGTCGCGGATGGTGCCGCCGAACAGCCAGGCGTCCTGCAGCACCATGCCGATCTCGCCGCGCAGCTCGTCCCGCCGCAGCATCGCGATGTCGCGCCCGTCGAAGGTGATCCGGCCGGCGTCCAGCTCGTAGAACCGCATGATCAGGTTGACCAGGGTGGTCTTCCCAGCGCCGGTCGGGCCGACGATCGCCACCGACTGTCCTGGAGCCGCGACCAGCGAGAGGTCTTCGATCAGCGGCACGTCCGGCTCGTAGCGGAACGACACGTGCTCGAAGGCCACCAGGCCGTGCCGCTCGCCCAGCGTCGTGGGTGCCGCGTCCTCCGGCACCTGCTCGTCCGCGTCCAGCAGCTCGAAGACCCGCTCGGCCGAGGCGACGCCGGACTGCAGCAGGTTGGACATCGACGCGACCTGCGTGAGCGGCTGGCTGAACTGCCGGGAGTACTGGATGAACGCCTGCACGTCGCCGAGCGACATCGAGCCGGAGGCGACCCGCAGCCCGCCGATCACCGCGACGAAGACGTAGTTGAGGTTCCCGATGAACATGATCGCCGGCAGGATGATGCCGGACAGGAACTGCGCGCCGTAGCTCGCCTTGTACAGCTCCTCGTTGCGCTCCCGGAACTCCTCCTCGGCCTCCGCCTGGTGGCCGAACACCCGCACCAGCGCATGCCCCGTATAGGTCTCTTCGATGTGCGCGTTGAGCCGACCGGTGTGGCCCCACTGCTGCACGAACAGCGGCTGCGACCGCTTCGCGATCAACCGGGTCACGACCAGCGAGAGGGGCACCGACACCAGCGCCACCAGAGCCAGCAGCGGCGAGATGATCAGCATCATCGTGAGCACGCCGACCAGCGTCAGCAGCGCGTTCAGCAGCTGGCTGAAGGTCTGCTGCATGGTCTGCTGGATGTTGTCGATGTCGTTCGTGACCCGGCTGAGCAGCTCGCCGCGCGGCTTGCTGTCGAAGTACCGCAACGGCAGCCGGTGCAGCTTGTCCTCGACGTCGGAGCGCAGCCGCAGTGTCGTGCGCTGCACCACGCCGTTCAGGATGTAGCCCTGCAGCCACATGAACAGCGACGAAGCGACGTACAGGCAGAGGACGAGCACCAGCACCCTCATCAGGGCACCGAAGTCGATGCCCTGGCCCGGCACCAGGTCCGGCATGCCCGAGATCAGGTCCGCCAGGCCGTTGTCGCCGCGCGCCCGGGCCGCGTCCACCGCCTGCTGCTGGGTGGTGCCGGGCGGCAGCCGTCGGCCGATCACGCCGGCGAAGATCAGGTCGGTGGCGTGCCCGAGGATCTTCGGCCCGACGACCGCGAGGCTCACGCCGGCCACGGTCACCCCGAGCACCGTGAACGCCAGGCGACGTTCTGGCCCGAGCCGGCGCAGCAGCCGGGTGGCCGACGGCCAGAAGTCCATCGACTTCTCGGCCGGCTGGCCGGCGGTCATCATCGCGCCGGGCCCGCGCATAGGCGTGGGTCGAGGAGGTGCCTGCTGGCTCATGCGACCGCCCCGGCGGGCTGCTGGGACTCCACGATCTCGGCGTACGTCGGGCAGCCGGCCAGCAGCGACTCGTGGGTGCCGAGGCCGACGACCTCGCCGTCCTCGAGCACCAGGATCTGGTCGGCGTCGACGATGGAGGAGACCCGCTGGGCCACCACGACCACGGCCGCGTCGCGGGTCAACGGCCGCAGGGCCGCCCGCAGCCGGGCGTCGGTGGCCAGGTCCAGCGCCGAGAACGAGTCGTCGAACAGGTAGACCTCCGGCTGCCGGACCAGCGCGCGGGCGATGGCCAGCCGCTGCCGCTGGCCGCCGGAGAAGTTGGTGCCGCCCTGCGCGACCGGTGCGGCCAGCCCCTCGGCCAGCTCACGGACGAAGTCCTCGGCCTGCGCGGTGCGCAGCGCCTGCCAGAGGTCGTCGTCGGTGGCGTCGGCGCGGCCGTACCGCAGGTTGCTCGCGATCGTGCCGGTGAACAGGTAGGACGTCTGCGGGACCAGCCCGATCAGCCGGTGCAACAGGTCGGGGTCCAACCGCCGTACGTCGACGCCGTCGACCAGCACCGTCCCGTCGGTCGCGTCCACCAGCCGCGGCACCAGCGAGAGCAGGGTGGACTTGCCCGACCCGGTGCTGCCGACGATCGCGGTCACCTGGCCCGGCCCGGTGCGGAACGAGATGTCGGTGAGCACCGGGGAGTCGGCGCCGGGGTAGGCGAACGAGACGCCGCGCAGCTCGATGGACGCGTGGCTGGGGACGTCGCGGACCGGGTCGGTCGGCGGCACGACCGACGGCTCGGTCTCCAGCACCTCGGTCAGCCGTTCGGCGCAGACCGCAGCCCGCGGCACGAGCACCAGCATGAAGGTCGCCATCATGATCGACATGAGGATCTGCAGCAGGTAGCTGAGGAACGCCGTCAGCGAGCCCACCTGCATCTGCCCGGCGTCGATCCGGTGCGCGCCGAACCACAGCACCGCGACACTGGAGACGTTCAGCACCAGCATGACGGTGGGGAACATCAGTGCTAGCAGCCGACCGGTGCGCAGCGCTGTGTCGCTCAGGTCGGCGTTGGCCACGCCGAAGCGCTCCCGCTCGACCGGCTCGCGGACGAAGGCGCGGACGACCCGGATGCCGCTGATCTGCTCGCGCAGCACCCGGTTCACGACGTCGAGGCGCGCCTGCATCAACCGGAACTGCGGGATCATCCGCGAGATGATCGCGCCGATGGCGGCGACCAGGACGGTCACGCTGACCACGATCAACCAGGACAGCCCGAGGTCCTCGCGCAGCGCCATCACGATGCCGCCGACGCACATGATCGGCGCCGACACCATCATCGTGCAGGTCAGCAGCACCAGCATCTGCACCTGCTGCACGTCGTTGGTGGTGCGGGTGATCAGCGACGGTGCTCCGAACCCGGTGACCTCGCGGGACGAGAACGCGCCTACCCGGTGGAACACGGCGGCCCGGGCGTCCCGGCCGAAGCCCATCGCGGTGCGCGCGCCGAACCATACGGCGGTCACGGTCGCGATCACCTGCACGACACTGACGGCGAGCATCACGCCACCGATCCGCACGATGTAGCCGGTGTCGCCCTGGGCCACGCCGTTGTCGATGATGTCGGCGTTCAGGCTGGGCAGGTAGAGCGCGGCCAGGGTGCCGGCGAGCTGGAGCGCAACTACCGCTGCGAGCAGCCGTTGGTACGGCACCAGGTAGGTGCGCAGCAGTCGGACCAGCACGTCGTCAGTCCCTCCCTTCAGAGCCGCTGGAACATGACGTGCAGGCCGACCAGGCCCTGAGTGGGGTGGTCGAAGGCCTCCGGCACGGTCGTGAGGATCTCGAAACCGAGCGCCTGCCACAGGGCCACGGCTGCGACGTTGGTCTCGACGACGGCGTTGAACTGCATGCTCCGGTAGCCGGCCGCACGGGCCCACTCCACGACGTACGTCCCGAGTGCCCTGCCCACGCCTTTGCCCTGCGCGGCCGGGTCGACCATGAAGCTCGCGGTGGACACATGCGAGCCGCGGGCCGGCCGGTTCGGCCCCATCTTGGCCGAGCCGAGGACGACGTCCCCCTCGACGGCGACCACGGTCAGCCCCGGCGGCTGCTCCATCCACCACGGCCGCGCGGTGTCCAGGGTCAGGTCGGTCGGGAACGCGTAGGTCTCGCCGGCGTCCACGATGGCGGCGAAGAACGGCCAGATCCGCGGCCAGTCCTCGTCCGTCGCAGCCCTGATGATCACGACTCCGACCCTACCCAGCCCGTGGTCACCCCCGCCCCCCGCCGAAAATGATCACGGAACCGTGATCAACACATGCCTACCGCGACGAATTCAGCGCGGTCGACCACCAACGATCACGGAACCGTGATCATTTGGCGGAAGCGGTCAGCGGGTGGGGACGGCGACCGGGGCCGGGATGGGTTCGGCGTGGCTGTCCATCCGGGCCGTACGCCGGAGGCCCCGCCCACCGGTGACCATCAGGACCACCGTGAAGACCGCGGCTCCCGTCAGGACGATCGTCGTGCCGGACGGCACGTCCAGGTGGTAGCTCAGGTTCATCCCGACGAAGCCGCAGGCCGCGCCGATGCCGCTGGACAGCCACAGCATCCGGGCGAACCGGTCGGTGAGCATCCGGGCCACCACCGCGGGCACCACCAGTGTCGCGGCGACCAGGGTGACGCCGATGACGGTCAGCGTCGCGAGGATCGCCAGCGAGAGCACCAGCATCAGCAGCGCGTCGATGCGGGCGACCTTCACGCCGCTGACATCGGCGACGTCGGGGTCGAAGGTCGCGAAGAGCAGCGCGCGGTAGTTGAGCAGCACCACCGCCATCGTGAACGCCGTGATCCCCGCGAGGATCCACACGTCGGAGGACTCGACCCCGATGATGCTGCCGAACAGTGCCGCGTCGAAGCTCGGGCCCTTGCTGCCGAACACCGTCAGCAGCACCACGCCGAGGGCGAACGACGCCGTGGTGATGACACCGATCGCTGCGTCGGCCCCGATCCGGCGGCTGCGGGTGACCCGGTTGATGGCCAGCGCCGACGCCAGCCCCCAGACACCGGCTCCGATGTAGTAGTTCAGGCTGATGATCGAGCTCGCCGCGAAGCCGCCGAACACGGCGTGCGAGAGCCCGTGCCCGATGTAGCTCATGCCGCGCAGGGTGATGTAGACCCCGATCAGTCCGCACAGGCCGCCGGCGAGGGTCGCCACGATGACGCCCTTGACGAAGAACGAGTAGGCGAAGGGGTCGAGCAGCGCGGTGATCATGCCGACTCGCTCTCGGGCTGGTCCACGTCGTACCGGTCGAGCACGATCCGCATGCCGAGGTGCTCGAGCACCTCCATCGGCGCCCCGAAGGTCTGCTCCAGCACCGCAGGCGTGATGACCTCGCGCGGGCTGCCGGCCGCGATCACCGTCTTGTGCAGGGCCACCAGCCGGGGCAGGTGCGCCGCGACCCCGTTGAGGTCATGGGTGGTCAGCATGATCGCGACGCCCTCGGCGTTGAGCTCGCCCAGCAGGTGCAGCATGTCGTGCCGGGACGCGACGTCCACGCCGCTGGTCGGCTCGTCCATCAGCAGCAGCTGCGGCTCGCGCAGCAGGGCGCGCGCGATAAACATCCGCTGCTGCTGGCCGCCGGACAGCTCGCGGATGTGCCGGCCGCCGAGCGCGCCGATCCCGAGGCGGTCCAGCACCTTCGCCACGGCCGCGCGTTCCGAACGGGACGGCCACGGCAGGCGCCGTCCGGTGCGGGCCATCAGCACGCACTCCGCGACGGTGACCGGGAAGCTCCAGTTCACCGTCTCGAGCTGCGGCACGTAGCCGACGGTCAGCCCGGACCGGCGTTCGACCGAGCCGCGCTGCGGCCGCGAGGTGCCCAGCAGGAGGCGGAGCAAGGACGTCTTGCCGGACCCGGACGGGCCGACCACGCCGACGAAGTCGGTGGCCCGCACCTCGAGGTCGACGTCGGTCAGCACCGGGACGGCGTCGTAGCCGAAGGTGGCGTCCGCGATCCGCACCAGCACGTCGGCCGGCAGTGCGCCGCTCACTGGGGGTAGTCCGCGTCGTCGGGCACGGCCGGCGTGGTGTCCAGCGCCTTCAGGGTCGGGGCCTGCCCGCCCAGCCCGGTGATCATCGTCTGGTAGTCGTAACGCATCAGGCCCGCCCAGGTGTGCTCGGGGTCGCCGGGGTCGCCCGGCAGGTCGTCGTCGCGCAGGGTGTCCTCGTACCGCGCGCCGGTGGACCGGCCGACCTCGGCCAGGACCTTCGAGGGGAAGACTTCCGAGCCGAAGATGACCGGCACGTCCTCCGCCTTGACCTGGTCGATGAGCGCCGCCACCTCCTTCGCGGTCGGGTCCTCGAAGTTCTTCGGCTGGATGGCGCCGATCACGGTCCAGCCGTAGGTCTTGGCGAAGTAGGCGTACGCGTCGTGGTAGGTCAGCAGCTCGCGCCGGCCACCGGGGATGGTGGCCTGGTCGGTGCGCAACGCGTCGGAGAGCGCGGTCGCCTGCCGGGTGAAGGCCGCCGCGTTGGCGGCGAACTCCCGCGCGTGGGCCGGGTCGGCCTTCGACAGCGCGGCCCGCACCACCGCGGCGTACTTGATGGCGTACGTCGGGTCGGTCCACAGGTGCGGGTTCGGCTTGCCGTCCTTCTTCGGGAAGGAGAAGTCGTAGATGTAGTCGCGCTTCGGGAGCACCCGGGTGCCGATCTCGACCACCCGGGCACCGTCCTTCATGTTCGATCGGGCCAGGTCCTCGGTCGGCTCCTCGAGCTGCAGCCCGTTGACGAACACGAGGTCGGCCTCGGAGAGCACCCTGGCCGCGCTGGGGGGCGGGTCGAAGGTGTGCGAGTTCGTCCCCTCCGGCACCAGCCCGTCGATGACGGCGCGGTTTCCCGCCACCGCGGCCACGATCGAGGTGATCGGCGCGACCGTGGTCACGACCCGGAGCCGCCGGTCGTCGGCCGCGGCATCACGCCCGCTGCACGCGCTCAGAGTCAGCGCAGCCAGGGCGAGGGCGAGAAGTCCGGCGGCACGACGTACCGGTCCCCGAGGCATGCCGGCCATCTTATGCCAGTCGTTCGCTCTTGCAAACCATTGGCAAGAAGCCTCTGGGCGCGGTCCGGGACCGCCGGGGACTTTCGGCCCTGCCCGGTCCACGGCGGCGGCCCCACCCTGTGGGTATGTGGCAGGACGAACGCGCACTGGTGGTGCTCTCCCAGCGGGAGTGTCTCGCACTGCTGCGCACCGAGCAGGTCGGCCGGGTGGTGTTCACCGAGCGGGCCCTGCCCGCCGTGGTCCCGGTCACCTTCGCAGTGCTGGACGACGCGATCGTGCTCGCCACCCGGGCCGGCACCCGGCTGGCCCGGTCCGCCCGCGGTGGCGTGCTGGCCTTCGAGGCGGACCGGCTGGACCCGGTCACCCGCACCGGCTGGAGCGTGGTGGTGACGGGGATGGCGGAGTACGTGGCCGACCCGGCCGAGGAGGCCCGGATCCGCACGGTGCTCGACCCGTGGGCGCCCGGAGGCAACAACATGGTGCTGCGGCTCCCGCTGACGGTCATGACCGGGCGCCGGATCGAGGCCGAGGTCCTGCCGCCCGCCTCGCCAGTCCCCGCGCCGATCGGCTAGACCTGACCCATGGACCCCTCGTTGGACCCCTCCGCTCCCGGCCGCCCGATCCGCGTCTTCCTGCTCGACGACCACGAGGTCG
>JAVEDA010000460.1 GCA_030841195.1 Actinomycetota bacterium
TGCCGAGGCTGGTAGAGGGTGTGAAGCAGAATCCTGGGTTCGTCCGAGGGTTCTGGGCCGACGACGTGGACCATCCGGAACGCAGCGTCACGTTCATCGTCTTCGAAACGCTCGACCGGGCGCGCAGTTTCCGCGAGGCGGTCACCGCGAACGCACCGGCACAGTCAGATACCGGGGTGGAGCGCGCCGAACTCCGGATCCTTGAGGTGCACGCCGACGCATAGGTGAGCTTCTGAACGCGGAAACGTTCCCGCGGGAACTCCTATGGGGACAACCCAACCCGGCAGATGCCGCTCGCGGGCGCTCGTCCGACGAGCCATCCTGCCCCTTGACGGTGGCTGCTAGGCGCTCGTCGACCGAAGCACCTGCCAGAAGCGCCTCGCGGCCATCACTCCGACCACGGCGAGGGTCCCGACGAACGTCACCTGGTACACCCGCTCGACCGCCGTGAGCCGGTCATCGGCGTACCCACCGTCGAAGAACCCGGAGACCACGCCGGCGAGCAGCGCAGCGGCGAGCAGGCCGGAGCCGATCAAGGCGACCGCCCGCCGCGGCGACCCTGCGGCGAAGGCCAGCGCGACCTGGGCGACCATCATCGGCAGCGGGATCGAGAGCCGGCCGTCCGGGCCCATGGCGTCGAGCAGGCTCGGGCTCAGGTCGCCGGCGACGGAGATGACGGCGCCGCCCACCGAGAGGGCAGCGACCGCGAGGAGGCCGTAGAGGACGGCGCGGCTGGGTGCCACCGTGGTGACGCGTGGCAGCTGGCTCGCAACGGTCATGGCGCGCTCCTTGTCGTCTTTCGGCGAGTTCCTCGACGAGAAGACCACCAGGCGCTTGACGACCACTTGCGGTCCGCTAGCAGGCCTCCGGGCTACCGGAGGATCCCGGCGTCCATGCCGCTGCTCTCGGGGGGCAGCGTGGCCAGTCCCAGCTCGGCCGGGGTCGCCACCAGGCGGTGGTGCGGCACGACGCGGGCGGTGTACCCGAACGGCCCCGGCCGGTCCAGGGCGACCGTGCCGACGTACCGGTGGCGACCGCCCTCGTAGGCCTCCTCGTGATTCATCGACACCGTGGACGAGCCCGCGATCTGGTCGTGCTCGTCGACCCGGCCGTGCACCACCTGCACCTCGACGTCCTCGGGCGAGAGCTGGCCCAGCGACACGAAGGCGCGCACCTCGAGGGTGCTGCCGACCTCGGGGGCGTCGGCGATGCCGCTGGCCTCCACGTGGTCCACCCGCACCGAAGACCAGGCGGCTCGGACCCGCCCCTTCCAGGCGGCGAGCTCACGGGCCCCGACGAAACCGCCGTCGAGCGCGCGCGCAGACCGGTACGCCGGCGCGTAGAGCGCGAGCACGTAGTCGCGCACCATCCTGGTCGCGAGCACCTTGGGCCCGAGGGTCTGCAGCGTGTGCCGCACCATCTCGATCCAGCGGGCCGGCAGCCCGTCGGCGTCGCGGTCGTAGAACAGCGGGGCGACCGTCTTCTCCAACAGCTCGTAGAGAGCGCCGGCCTCGAGGTCGTCGCGGTGGTCGGGGTCGGTCACGCCGTCGGCGGTCGGGATGGCCCAGCCGTTGTGGCCGTCGTACCACTCGTCCCACCAGCCATCGAGCACCGAGAGGTTGAGGCAGCCGTTGAGCGCGGCCTTCATGCCGGACGTGCCGCACGCCTCCAGCGGCCGCAGCGGGTTGTTCAGCCAGACGTCGCAGCCGGGGTAGAGCGTCTGGGCCATCGCGATGTCGTAGTTCGGCAGGAACACGATCCGGTGCCGCACGCCCGCACCGTCGGCGAACCGGACGAGCTCCTGGATCAGCTTCTTGCCGCCGTCGTCGGCCGGGTGGGCCTTGCCGGCGATGACGATCTGGATCGGCCGCTCAGGGTCGGTGAGGAGCGCGGTCAACCGCTCCGGGTCCCGCATCATCAGGGTCAGTCGCTTGTACGACGGCACCCGGCGGGCGAAGCCGATGGTCAGCACCTCGGGGTCGAGCACCGAGTCGACCCAGCCGAGCTCGGCCTCGCTGGCTCCGCGCTGCACCCACGACGTCCGCACGCGTTGGCGCGCGTCGGCCACCAGCCGGGCGCGCAGCAGCCCGCGGACCGACCAGATCTCGGCCGCGGGCACGCGCTGTACGTCGTCCCACGCCGCGGCCTCGGTCGGGCTGGCCACGATCTCCGGCGCCGCGAGGTCGATGACCTCCTGGGCGACCCAGGTGGGCGCGTGCACGCCGTTGGTGATGTAGCCGATCGGCACCTCGGGCTCGTCGAACCCGGGCCAGAGTCGGGCGAACATCTCCCGCGCCACGTGGCCGTGCAGCTCGGAGACCCCGTTGGCCCGCTGGGCCAGCCGGAAGCCCATCACCGCCATGTTGAAGACGCTCGGGTCGCCGCCCTCGTAGTCCTCGGCGCCCAGGGCCAGCACCCGGTCGACCGGCACGCCGGGGCAGGCGTTGTCGCCGCCGAAGTGCTGGGCCACCAGGTCCTTGGCGAAGCGGTCGATGCCGGCGGGCACCGGAGTATGGGTGGTGAACAGGGTGGCCGACCGGGCCGCCTCCACGGCCTCGTCGAACGACAGCTCGTGGTCCTCGGTCAGCTCGCGGATGCGCTCCACCCCGAGGAAGCCGGCGTGGCCCTCGTTGGTGTGGAACACGTCCGGCGCGGGCGCGCCGGTCAACCGGCTGTAGGCGCGCAGCGCGCGGACACCGCCGATGCCGAGCAGCATCTCCTGCAGCAGGCGGTGCTCGCTGCCACCGCCGTAGAGCCGGTCGGTCACGTCGCGCTCGGTCAACTCGTTGTCCTCGACGTCTGAGTCGAGCAGCAGCAGCGGGACCCGGCCGACCTGGACCTTCCAGACC
Source organism: Actinomycetota bacterium (assembly GCA_030841195.1). Lineage (GTDB taxonomy): Bacteria > Actinomycetota > Actinomycetes > JACCUZ01 > JACCUZ01 > JAVEDA01. The sequence goes on from JAVEDA010000460.1 coordinate 2,850, forward strand.
TGGGCCACCAGCCGGCGTCCGCCGGGCAGACCCACCTGCACCTTGAGCGGGCCGCCGTCGGTCTCCCGCAGCAGCGAGATCGGCAAGCCGTTGGGGTCGAGCACCGGGTAGCGCTCCTGCTGCCAGCCCTCCCGGGAGAGCGACTGGGCGAAGTAGCCGGAGCGGTAGAGGAGCCCGACAGCCACCACCGGCACACCGAGGTCCGAGGCTGCCTTGAGGTGGTCGCCGGCGAGGATGCCAAGGCCGCCGGAGTACTGCGGCAGCGCAGCGGTGATGCCGTACTCCGGCGAGAAGTACGCGATCGCCGACGGGACCGCGTCGTCCTCGCCGGTGGCCGAGGCGGCCAGTCGCTGGTACCAGTGGTCGCCCTCCAGGTAGGCCTGCAGGTCGTCGGCGGCCACCCGCACGCGGCGTACGACCTCGGGGTCGGCAGCGAGCGCCTGCAGCCGGTCCGGGCCGAGGGCACCGAGCAGCTGCACCGGGTCGCCACCGACCTCGTCCCAGAGGACGGGGTCGAGACCGGTGAACAGCTGCTGGGTCGCCGTGTCCCAGCACCAGCGCAGGTTCAGCGCCAGCTCACCGAGGGGGGCGAGGGCGTCGGGCAGCACGGTGCGGACGGTGAACCGTCGGATGGCCTTCACCGTCGGGAGGATAGTGCGGCTGCACCG
>JAVEDA010000152.1 GCA_030841195.1 Actinomycetota bacterium
CCGCGATGGTGCGCGACGCCGTCGACCCGGCCCGCAGCACCTGCTCGCGGGCCGCGGTCAGCAGCGCTAGGGCACGGGTGCGGTCGTCGGCACCTGGGTCGTACGCCGGGGGGCGACGCAGTGCGTCGACGGCTCGGTCCGGCTGCTCGGCCGTCTTGGCGTCGCGGACCGCCGCGTCGTAGCTGTCGACCCGCTGCGACCAGGCCGAGGTGACCGCGGCGGCGTCCTCGTAGAGGCGGATCGCGACCCGGGCGCTGGCCTGGGCGTCGCGCAGCACCGCGGTGTAGGCCCGCACCGCATCGGCGGTCGCACTGAAGGCGCCGGCGGCATCGTCGTACCGGCCCGGCTCGATGTCGACGACGGACCGGAACGCGGCCCCGGCCGGACCGACCCACTCGCCGGCGTCGATAGAGCGCACCCGGGCGGCGGCGCCGCCGAGGCCCTGGGCCACCGTCCCGCAGCGAGCGACCAGGACGTCGAGGTCGACCGGGTTGCCGGGCACCAGCTCGGTGACCGTGGCGCCCGGGTGCAGGCCGGTCACCGTGGCACCGCCGTGATCACGACCCCACTGCCCAGGGCACTCGCAGGCAGGACGGCGGGGTGCGGGCCGGCCGGGTCGAGCACGATGCCGTAGCCGTCGGGGACCAGCTGGAGCAGGTCGCGGCCGGTGGCGCTGGCCCAGTCGCACTCGCCGGCGTGCAGCTCGAGGGTGGCCAGCGAGGTGAACATCGCGACGTAGCCGGCGCCGGGCGACCCGAACGCCGCGACGGCCGGCCGCCCGTTCGGGCCGGGGACCCGCTGGACGTAGAGGGTGGCGGTCTCGAACGGCAGCTCGGTGCTCATCGGGTGCCCCCTGCCGCCTGCGCGATCTCGGTCTCGACGTCCACGTAGACCCGGCCGGCGTCGGTGAGCATCGACGCCAGGGTGGTGGCGTCCTCGACCAGGCAGCCGAGCCCGTGCGCCCACCGGGACATGAACTCGCCAACCGTGTCGGCCAACGGCTCGTGGCCCGAGGCGGCGCCGAGCGCGGCCAGCTCACCCTTCCGCTTGGACACCTCGGTGGCGACCGTCACCGCGTCGCGCAGCCGGGTGCCCGTCTGGGCCAGGACCGGGGGGTCGACCTCGATATAGCTCTCGTCATCGACGCTAGAGAAATCCGCGGCAGCCGCCGTCGGAGTTGTCCACAGCCCGATTGCCGCCGGCCCGGCTGTGGACGGCCCGGCCCGCGGCGCAATTTGCCTGACCCCAGCTCGCCGACGGTCTCCTGCCGGCCACGCACGTCTGCACCCGATGTCCTGACCCCCAGCTCGCCGCGCAGGGGTGACCCCCACCCAGCGGGGTAGGGAGGCGCCGTGCGCATCACCGACACGAGCGACCTCTGGTGGAAGAACGCCGTCATCTACTGCCTGGACGTCAAGCGGTACGCCGACTCCGACGGCGACGGGTGGGGTGACTTCGTCGGCCTGTCCCGCAAGGTCGACTACCTGGCCGACCTCGGCGTCACCTGCATCTGGCTGATGCCGTTCTACCCGAGCCCGCTGCAGGACGACGGGTACGACATCTCCGACTTCTACAACGTCGACCCGCGGCTGGGCAGCCTCGGCGACGTCGTCGACTTCCTGCGCACCGCGCACGACCGCGGCATCCGGGTCATCGCCGACCTGGTGCCCAACCACACCTCGGTCGAGCACCCGTGGTTCCAGTCCGCGCGCAAGGGCCCCGACTCGCCGTTCCACGACTGGTACGTCTGGTCCGACGACCCGCCACCGGTCGCGCCCGCCGACGTCGCGTTCCCCGGCGAGGAGACGAGCATCTGGCAGTACGACGAGGAGTGCGGCCGCTACTTCCTCCATCGCTTCTACCGCTTCCAGCCCGACCTGGACGTGTCGAACCCCGAGGTGCGCAACGAGCTGACCAAGATCGCCGGCTTCTGGACCGAGCTGGGGATCGACGGGTTCCGGATGGACGCCGTCCCGGCCTTCCTGCAGACCGACGACGACGCGGAGCGGGCCCGGCTGCCCGACCCGCACGACTTCCTGCGCGACCTGCGCGCCTACCTCGGCCGCCGGCGCGGCGAGACGTTCCTGCTCGGCGAGGCGAACCTTCCGCACGACCAGCAGCGCAAGTTCTTCGGGGACGGCAGCTCGCCGGAGCTCTCCGGCTCGTTCGACTTCATCACGATGGCTCACCTGTGGCTGTCGATGGCCCGCGGTGAGGCGGCGCCGCTCGCGCACGCCGTCGAGTCCCGCCCGGAGATCCCGCCGGAGTGCCAGTGGGCGACCTTCGTGCGCAACCACGACGAGCTGACGCTCGACCGGCTGACGCCGAGCGAGCGCAACGAGGTCTTCGCAGCCTTCGGGCCGAAGAAGTCGATGCAGGTCTACAACCGCGGGCTGCGCCGGCGGCTGGCCGCGATGCTCGGCGGCGACAACGACCGGCTCCGGCTGGCGCTGTCGCTGCTGTTCACCCTGCCGGGAACGCCGGTGATGTTCTACGGTGACGAGCTCGGCATGGGCGAGAACCTCGCAGCCAAGGGCCGGCTGGCGGTGCGCACGCCGATGCAGTGGACGTCCGGTCGCAACGGCGGCTTCTCGACTGCGCCCGCAAACGACCTCGTGTCGACGGTGGTGCGCGGCGAGCTGGGCCCGAAGGGCGTCAACGCCCGCGACCAGCGCTCCGACCCGGAGTCGCTGCACTCCTACGTGCGCGCGCTGATCCGGGTCTACCGCGAGTGCCCCGAGCTGGGTTGGGGCAGCTTCTCGCTGCTGGCCTGCGAGGCGCCCTCGGTGCTCGCCCACCAGTGCGTCTGGGAGGACCGCACCCTGGTGGTGCTGCACAACCTGGCCGACGCCCCGGTCACCGCATCGGTGCAGCTGCCGTCCGGCCGGGGGCCGGTCGAGCTGGCCGAGCCGCTGGGCACCCGCACCGTGACGAGCGACAAGGCGGGCCAGGTGACCGTGAAGCTCGGCCGCTACGGCTCGCTGTGGCTGCGGCCGACCGACGTACATCACTCTGAGTAGTCGGACTTGACCTTTTCGTGACTCGCGTTCCGTTGGGGTGATGCTGCGCGGGTCATGTGTACGGGCACGCTCTGTGACGGGACTATGTACTCAGGCTCGAGGGCGGGCTGTGAGGGGGGAGGAGTGCTGACGCACGACGACGTCCATGAGGGCCCGGCCGATGCCGCGCCCTCCGTCGACGTGCCCGCCCAGACCCCCGGCGCCCTGTGGCTCGGACCGGCCTTCGCCCGCAGCCCGGTCGCGATGGGCGTGGTCGACGCCTTCGGCAGGCTGCTCGCCGTCAACCAGTCGCTGGGCGATTACCTGGGCCGGTCGCCGGAAGCCTTGGTCGGTACGACGTTGCATGCGCACGCCTCGGCCGACGACGTGGGCCGGCTGCGTACCGGCACCTCGGAGCGACGGCTGCGGCACGCCCGCGGACACGACCTGTGGGCCGTCGTGTCCGCAGTGCCGATGCCGGAGGCGGGCGACGGCGCGATCCTGATCTGCCTGGACGACGCGACCAGCAGGCGCAACACCGAGCGGATGCTGCTGCACGCCGCCCTGCACGACAGCCTGACGAACCTGCCCAACCGACGGCTGCTGCGCGACCGGCTCGACACTGCGCTGAGCCGGGCCCGGCGGTCGACCGAGCGGGTGGCGGTGCTGTTCGTCGACCTGGACCGGTTCAAGGCCGTCAACGACACGTTCGGCCACGACGTCGGCGACGAGGTGCTGGTGTCGGTGGCCAAGGGCATCCTCGGCGCGTTGCGGTCCAAGGACACGGTGGCCAGGCTGGGCGGCGACGAGTTCGTGGTCATCGCCGAGGAGCTGGGCGACGACGACGACCTGAGCCGGCTGGTCGCGCGACTGGTCGACGGCATCAGCCGGCCGGTGCAGGTGCACGGGCGCGAGGTGTCGGTCTCGGCCAGCATCGGGGTGGCAATCGCGTCCCCGGATGCCGACACCGGCGACGAGCTGCTGCGGCTCGCGGACCTGGCGATGCTGCGGGCCAAGCAGCACCCGGAGCTGGCCTACGTGGTGGCCGACGAGTCGGTGGCCGACGAGCTGCACGGTGACCCACGCGAGGGCCGCGGCCTGACCGCCGAGCTGCGGCACGCGATCCAAGCCGACCTGCTCGAGCTGCACTACCAGCCGGTGGTGCGGATCGACGGCCACCTGATGGGGCTCGAGGCGCTGCTGCGCTGGCAGCACCCG
>JAVEDA010000485.1 GCA_030841195.1 Actinomycetota bacterium
CCGCGCAGGACGAGTTCGACGTCATCCTCGAGGCCGCCGGCGACAAGAAGATCCAGGTCATCAAGGAGGTGCGCTCGCTCACCAGCCTCGGTCTCAAGGAGGCCAAGGACCTGGTGGACGGCACCCCGAAGCCGGTCCTGGAGAAGGTGACCAAGGAGGCCGCCGACAAGGCCAAGGCAGCCCTCGAGGGCGCCGGCGCCACGGTGACCGTCAAGTAGCACCGCGCCACCACGCACGTCCCGCAGGGGCGGAGCGGCCGGGAGACCGGCCGCACCGCCCCTGCGGCATGTCCGGAGGTTTCGCCGACCTCCTGGCGGCGCATAGTCCGGACAGACGCTCGGCATCTCCACGTCCCCTGCCGGCGGATCGCAGGATGAGCGCGTAACTCGGCGGGCACGCGCTCGTTGGTACTCGCGAGTAGCCGGTCTGCCGAACGGTGAGGTGTGTCCTTGTGGGTGTCGAGATCACGGTCGAGGGGCTGACCAAGTCCTTCGGTCGCCAGGTCATCTGGCAGGACGTCTCGCTCACCCTCCCCGCGGGCGAGATCTCGGTCATGCTCGGCCCGTCCGGCACCGGCAAGTCGGTCTTCCTCAAGACCCTCGTGGGCCTGCTCAAACCGGAGCGCGGCTCGATCATGATCCAGGGCCGGGACCTGGTGACGCTGCGCGAGGCCGACCTCTACGAGGTCCGCAAGCTCTTCGGCGTGCTGTTCCAGGACGGCGCGCTGTTCGGCTCGATGAGCCTCTACGACAACATCGCCTTCCCGCTGCGCGAGCACACCAAGAAGAGCGAGTCGGACGTCAAGAAGATCGTCAGCGAGAAGATGGAGATGGTGGGCCTCACCGGCTCCGAGTCCAAGCTGCCCGGTGAGATCTCCGGCGGCATGCGCAAGCGGGCCGGCCTGGCTCGGGCGCTGGTCCTCGACCCCGAGATCATCCTGTTCGACGAGCCCGACTCGGGCCTCGACCCGGTGCGCACGGCGTACCTCAACCAGCTGATCATCGACCTGAACGACGCGATCCAGGCGACGTTCCTCATCGTCACCCACGACGTGAACACCGCGCGCACGGTGCCCGACAACATCGGGCTGCTCTACCACCGTCACCTGGCGATGTTCGGCCCGCGCGAGATGCTGCTGTCCAGCGAGGAGCCGGTCGTGCGCCAGTTCCTCAACGCCCAGCGGCAGGGTCCGATCGGGATGGCCGAGGAGAAGGACGCCGACGAGCTGGCGCAGGAGGAGGCCGAGGGCCACGAGATGCCGCCGCTGCCGCCGATCCCGCTGCAGCTGCCCACCAGCGCGGGCAACCCGCGTCCGACCCAGCGCGAGCCCGGCGCCTGGTGCCGCGAGAACGGCGTCACGCCGCCGCCCGGGTCGTTCGAGTCGCACAGCACCGCGGCGCCGCGCACCACGCCGGAACTGGCCTCCTGATGTCGAACCCGGCGGTCGGCGCACTACGGCAGAGCGGCAACCTGTTCGCGCTCGGCCTGGACGTCATGCGCTCGTTGCCGCGGCGGCCGTTCCAGACCAAGGAGTTCATCCAGCAGAGCTGGTTCATCGCCAGCGTGACGATCCTCCCGACCGCACTGGTCAGCATCCCGTTCGGCGCCGTGATCGCGCTGCAGCTGGGCAACCTCACCCGCCAGCTCGGGGCGCAGTCCTTCACCGGCTCCGCCAGCGTGCTCGCCGTGATCCGGGAGGCCAGCCCGATCGTCACGGCGCTGCTCATCGCCGGCGCCGGCGGCTCGGCCATCTGCGCCGACCTCGGGGCTCGCAAGATCCGCGAGGAGATCGACGCGATGCAGGTGCTGGGCATCGACCCGATCCAACGCCTCGTGGTCCCGCGGGTGCTGGCCTCGATGCTGGTCGCTGTCCTCCTCAACGGCCTGGTGTCGGTCGTGGGTGTGGCCGGCGGCTACTTCTTCAACGTCGTCCTTCAGGGCGGTACGCCGGGGGCCTACCTCGCGTCCTTCACCGCCCTCGCGCAGCTGCCCGACCTGTACGTCGGTGAGCTCAAGGCCCTGGTCTTCGGTGCCCTGGCGGCGATCGTCGCCTCCTACAAGGGCCTGAACGCGGGCGGTGGCCCCAAGGGCGTCGGTGACGCCGTGAACCAGTCGGTGGTCATCACCTTCATGCTCCTGTTCGTCGTCAACTTCGTGATGACCGCCGTGTACTTCCAGGTCGTCCCGCAGAAGCTGGGCTGAGCGATGAGCCTCCAGTCCACCCTCAAGAAGCCGGTCGCCGCACTTGACGACCTCGGCGGTCAATTGCGCTTCTACGCCCGCTCGATCGGCTGGAGCGGGCGCACGATCCGGCGGTACAAGAAGGAGGTCCTCCGGCTCCTGGCCGAGGTCAGCCTCGGCACCGGCGCGCTCTCGGTGATCGGGGGCACCGTCGGGGTGATCGCGTTCCTGGCGTTCTTCACCGGCACCGAGGTCGGACTGCAGGGCTACTCGGCGCTCAACCAGCTCGGCTCCTCGGCCTTCACCGGGTTCGTCTCCGCCTACTTCAACACCCGCGAGATCGCGCCGCTCGTCGCCGGGCTCGCGTTGGCCGCCACGGTGGGCTGCGGCTTCACCGCGCAGCTCGGCGCGATGCGGATCAGCGAGGAGGTCGACGCCCTCGAGGTGATGGGCATCCCCAGCCTGCCGTTCCTCGTCACCACCCGCATGATCGCCGGGTTCGTCGCCGTGATCCCCCTCTACGTCCTCGGCCTGCTGTCGTCGTACGCCGCGACGAGGCTGATCGCGACGGGCTACTACGGCCAGTCCAAGGGCACCTACGACCACTACTTCCACCTGTTCCTGCCACCCGTCGACGTGCTGTGGTCGTTCGGCAAGGTGATGGTGTTCGCGGTGGTCATCA
>JAVEDA010000496.1 GCA_030841195.1 Actinomycetota bacterium
TGGTAGATCGCGTTGATCGGGCCCAGCCCCATCGACACGGTCGGGAACTCCCAGAACTCCGGCATCAGCCGCGGGTGGGGGTACGACGACAGGCCGCCGCCGGGGTGCGAGAGCTCCTGCCGGAAGCCGTCGAGCTGCTCCTCGGTCAGCCGGCCCTCGAGGAACGCGCGGGCGTACATGCCTGGGGAGGCGTGGCCCTGGTAGAAGATCTGGTCGCCGCCGCCCGGGTGGTCCTTGCCGCGGAAGAAGTGGTTGAAGCCGACCTCGTACAGGCTCGCCGACGAGGCGTACGTCGAGATGTGACCGCCGACCTCGACCCCCGGGCGCTGGGCCCGGTGCACCATGATCGCCGCGTTCCACCGGGTGTAGGCACGGATCCGGCGCTCGACGTGCTCGTCACCGGGGAACCACGGCTCGCTCTCGGGCGGGATCGTGTTGATGTAGTCGGTGCTGCGCAGGCTGGGCACGCCGACCTGCTTCTCGCGGGCCCGCTGCAGCAGGCTGAGCATGAGGTAGCGCGCCCGGTTCCGCCCGGCTTTGTCGACGACGGCGTCCAGCGACTCGAGCCACTCGGCGGTCTCGGCCGGGTCGATGTCGGGCAGCTGGCTCGGCAGCCCGTCGCTGATGATCGCGGGGCGCTCCTGCGGTGAGGTCACGGGTCCATCGTGCTACCTGAGCGCGCCGGACGCATCTCTACCCCCCAGTACGTGCGCTCGGGGCGCGGGTCAGGATGGCCCGATGGACAGCCAGGTGATCGAGGTCCGGACCGGTGGGCACGAGGTCGTGCACGACCTCACCGGAGCCTGCGAGGGCTTCCTCGCGGAGGTGGCGGCCGGCGACGGGCTGCTGCAGGTGTGGGTGCCGCACGCCACCGCCGGGCTGGCCGTGCTCGAGACCGGCGACGGCAGCGACGACGACCTGCTGGCCGTGCTGCGCGAGCTCCTGCCGCCCGGCGCCTCGTGGCGGCACCGGCACGGCTCGCCCGGCCATGGCCGGGACCACGTGCTGCCCGCGCTGTGCCCGCCGTACGCCACGGTGCCCGTCCTGGCCGGCCGGATGGCCCTCGGCACCTGGCAGTCGGTCTGCCTGGTCGACCTCAACGGGGACAACCCGGTGCGCCAGGTGCGGCTGTCGTTCCTGTCCGGCTGAGGGCGCGTCCTTGGAGAACGGCTTGCGCCGGGGGCCGGGGACGTGTGGACTACCCGCAAGCACCCGCCGGGCCGACCGGCGCGGGCGTAGACCACTGGAGGCACCAGCGTGAGCGCGACCGCGGGTCCCGCGGAGGGGGAGCGACTGGCCGGACGGCTCGGTCTGCGGCCCGGTCAGGTGGTCCAGGAGCTCGGCTGGGACGACGACTGCGACGAGGACCTCCGTCGCTCGGTCATCGCGCTCACGGGGAACGAGCTGGTCGACGAGGACCACGAGGACGTGGTCGACGCCGTGCTGCTGTGGTGGCGCGACGACGACGGCGACCTGGTGGACGCGCTGGTCGACTCGCTGATCTCGCTGGGCGACGGCGGGGTGGTGTGGCTGCTCACGCCCAAGGCCGGCCGCCCGGGGCACGTCGAGCCGGGTGAGATCGGCGACTCCGCGCCGACCGCCGGCCTGCACCAGACCAGCAGCATCTCGGCCGCCGCCGACTGGTCCGGCACCCGGCTGGTGACCCGCAAGACCGGGCGCTAGCCGGGCACTCCGGGCAGCCGCCGGAGCAGCCGGCTGAGTCCGCGCACGTTGCGGATCGCCGCACTCAGCGCGGTGCCGCCGGGCAGCCCCGGCACTGCCTCCACGATGGGAGCCAGCGCCAGCAGGCCGGTGACGTGGTGCAGCCGCAGGTCGCGGCGCGCCAGCATCGGCGGCACCGCCCGGCGTCCGGCCGAGGCGTCCAGCAGGTCGGCGGCCCGACCCTCCACGGCGGCCCACCCCTGCGGCATGCTCGGCAGCTCCAGCGTGGTCCAGGCACCGGGGACGGCCGCGAACGCCCAGCCGCCCTCGGGGCTCAGGCACGCGGCACCGGCCGAGATCTCGCAGCGGGCGGCGAGGGCACCCGTCGTGTCGACGAGGGCGGCCACCCCGGCCGAGAGCAGGGTCGCGGACGGCGCCCGGGCGCCGGCCGGTGCCAGGTCCAGCGCGTGCACCGCCAGCTCGTAGGCGCCGGCGCCGACGAGGGTGCTCAGAGGCAGCGGGCCGAGCACCGAGCGGACCGGGCGGCCGCCCAGGACCGACGCCTCGTCGGAGCCGAGGAACGCGGCGACCTCGGCCCGGGACTCGTGCAGCGCGGCCAGCACGTCCTCCCGCGGCGCCCGGCCGCGGGCCTCGAGCACGGCGTCGTTGTGGGCGTCCTGGTCGAAGGTCGGGGCCCGGTGCTCCGTCCAGTCGGCGGCCGCCTCGTCCCGCTCGGCCTCGTCGCGCATCCGCAGGAAGGACCGGCTGCCCGGCCACGACCCGAGGTGCACGCAGACGTCCCGAGCCCTCCAGCCCTTCAGCCGGCTCGGCCCGTCCAGGTCGAGCTCCGCGGCCAGCGCGAGGAAGTCGTCCCAGGCGGGCAGGACGACGCCGGCCAGGTCGCCCGGCTCCCAGGACGCCAGGCCGAGCTCGTCGTCGGAGGGCGCAATCGGCGCAGAGTGCGGGACGGCTGCCACACTGGCATCCTGCCAGCGCGGAGGAGATCAGCAGGATGGCACCGTCGGTGGGAGACGAGGCACCGGACTTCGAGCTGAAGGACCAGCACGGCCAGACCGTGCGCCTGTCGTCCCTGCGCGGCCGCAAGGCGGCACTGATCGTCTTCTACCCGTGGGCGTTCTCGGGGATCTGCGGCGGCGAGCTGCAGGAGCTGCAGGAGCGCCAGCTGGAGGTGCTCGGGGACCAGGTGGCCCTGCTCGCGGTCTCGACCGACCCGATCTTCGCGCTGCGGGCGTTCGCCGACCAGCACGGCTTCACGTTCCCGATGCTGTCGGACTTCTGGCCGCACGGCGCGGTCGCCTCGGCGTACGGCGTGTTCAGCGAGGAGGTGGGCATCGCCCTGCGCGGCTCGTTCCTCGTCGACACCGACGGCGTGCTGCGCTGGTCCCTGGTGCACGGCATCCCGGAGGCCCGGGACGTGGACGAGTACATCCGAGCGATCGAGTCCCTGCAGCAGGCGGCCCTCTAGTCTGGGGCAGCCCCAGGGCGCATAGCTCAGCTGGTCAGAGCACCTGCCTTACAAGCAGGGAGTCGGCGGTTCGAGTCCGTCTGCGCCCACCACATAGCAGCAGGTAGAAGGGCTAGACATTGCGGCCGGACCGAGATCTGCACCGTCCGTGCTAACGCCTTTGCTAACAGCGGGGGTGCGTCATTCATCGAGTGCGTCCTCGGCCGGACTTGGCAATGTCAGGTAAGGCTCTACCAGAGCCTGCATCTCCACCGCATCGGTGACCGCCTCCGCGGTGCGCGCAATTGCTCTGAGCAGGCTCGCCTGAGCCTCGGCATGAAGGCGACGAACATTCGGGAGTCGGTCGAACTCACGACCGCCGCCGAGAAGGCGCCGAGACTCGGATCAAGGCCCGACAGCAGGTTCTCGACTACATCCACCGTGCTGGTGACTGCGCTCGGGGCTTCTGGCCGCTCTCCGTCGAGGGTCGAGCCGCACCACGGAAGGTCGACCCGATGCCCACGACCTACGTCCTCGCCCCACGCGACGACGGCCGCCAGCAAAGACTTAGTCATCACTAGGACGGGCTATCGGCGCCGTGGGGGCCGAGGTCTCACCATGGACAACGAGCACCGCTCCCACCCCCCGGGGCCAAGTGCGAAAGCGAGGCCCGCGCTCATCCGCCCCCCAGAGAGCGCTGGGCCTCGCTCCAGTTCATCAGCACAATCGGTGCGGCCGTTACTCCAATCGCCAAGGAACCGGCTCGCACCAATGATTAGCCCCACACGCACAGGCTCGAGGTGAACAGGCAGACGGAAAGGACGATCCGCCTCGGCAGTTCGTGGCGGGGGATCACCGAGGCTTGGCTGGGACGGCATGGCGCGCGGTCCCGGGA
>JAVEDA010000515.1 GCA_030841195.1 Actinomycetota bacterium
GCGCGCAGCACCGGCGCGAGCACGTCGTCGCGGTGGATGCGCAGGTCGTAGATGCCGGACATCGCGATCTGCACCGACTTGCGGGTGAAGTTCTCGATCGAGTGGCCGGGCATCTCGAACGTCTTCACGACCTCGGTGATCGCCCGCATCGTCTGGCTCGGCGCGACCTCGAGCGCTGCGCCGAGCAGGTTGCGGTAGAAGAGCATGTGCAGGTTCTCGTCCAGCGCGATCCGGGCGAGCAGCTGGTCACCGATCGGGTCCCGGGTGATCTTGCCGGTGTTGCGGTGCGAGATGCGGGTGGCCAGCTCCTGGAAGGACACGTACGCCAGCGACCGCAGCAGGTCGTCGTGGTTGGCCGACTCGAAGCCGGCAGCCATGTGGGTCATCCGGGCCCGCTCCAGCGCCACCGGGTCGACCGCACGGGTCACCAGCAGGTAGTCGCGGATCGCGATCGCGTGGCGACCTTCCTCGGCCGTCCACTGGTGCACCCAGGTGCCCCAGGCGGCGTCCCGGCCGAAGACGGTGGCGATCTCGTGGTGGTAGCTCGGGAGGTTGTCCTCGGTGAGCAGGTTGACGATCAGGCTGGTGCGCGCGACGTCGGACATCTTCGAGTCGCCGGGCACCCAGGCCTCGCCGCCGAGCACGCCGTCGAAGTCCCGGCCCTGGCTCCACGGCACGTACTCGTGCGGCATCCACTCCTTGGCCACCTTGAGGTGGCGCTCGAGGTTCTCCTCGACGACCGGCTCCAGCTCGCGGAGCAGGTCGGTTTGGCTGAGCTTCGAGGCAGCGGGTTTGATGCCGACGACGGTCATGGGGCCTCCGGGTGGGACGACGGGTGCGGATGATCGTGGTTACGGTTACGTACCCGTAGGTAGCCACGGTAACCCAGGTCGGCCCGGCCGGACAGTCCCGGCGTGTCGCTGCGCTCGGCTGCGCTCAGCTGCCGGTCGTCCGGGTGGTCATCAGGTCGCCGACCACGATTCCCCCGCGCAGCGCGCGGACCAGGTCCGGCAGCGGCTGCGGCCGACCGAACAGGTAGCCCTGGCCGAGCGTGCAGCCCGCCTGGCGCAGCCGCTCCAGCTGGGCCGGGCGCTCGATGCCCTCGGCCACCACCTTGAGGTCCAGCGCGGCACCCATCACCAGGATCGCTTCGACCAGGGCAAAGGCCCGGGGGCTGGAGTCGATGTCCCGGGTGAAGCTCCGGTCGATCTTGAGCGTCTCGACCGGCAGGTGCTGCAGGTAGCCGATCGAGGAGAAGCCGACCCCGAAGTCGTCGATCGCCAGGCCGGCGCCCAGTGCCCGCAGGGTGCGCAGCGCGTAGTCGGTCTCGGCGTCGTCGGCTACGACGACCGTCTCGGTCATCTCCAGGAGCAGCCGGTTCTCCCCCAGCGCCGTGACCGCCTCACCGACGAGGTCCAGGAAGCCGGGGTCCCGCAGCTGGTGCGCGGACATGTTGCAGCCCATGGTCAGCGGCCGCCCGGCGGCCAGGGCCAGCAAGGGCGCGTCCTCGACCATCCGGGCCAGCACCCGCTCGCCGAGCTCGGAGATCAGGCCGCTCTCCTCGGCCGCCACGATGAACGAGTCCGGGGCCACCAGGCCGTCGGGGCGCTGCCAGCGGACCAGCGCCTCGACACCCGCGACCCGCCCCCGGGCCAGGTCGATGATCGGCTGGTAGTGCACGACGAGCTCGGTCGAGATGCCGCGACGGAGCGCCTCGATGAGCTCCAGCCGGCGGACGTTCTCCTCGCGCAGCGACGGCTGGTAGACGAAGAACCGGTCCTTGCCCAGCGCCTTGGCCCGGTACATCGCCATGTCCGCGTTCCGCAGCAGCCCGGGGGCGTCGTCGCTGCGGTCGGCCACCGCGACTCCGATGCTGGCGCCGACCACGACCTCGTGGCCCATGACGTGGATCTCGCGGCGCAGGGCGACGAGCAGCCGCTGGCACAGGATGTCCAGCTCGCCGACACCGTCCACGCCCTCGAGCAGCACGGCGAACTCGTCGCCGCCCAGCCGTGCCACCGAGTCGACGGCGCGGACGCAAGCGACCAGCCGGGCGGCCACGATCTTGAGCAGCTCGTCACCCTCGGCGTGGCCGAACCGGTCGTTGACGCCCTTGAACCCGTCCAGGTCCAGGAACAGAACCGCGAGGGTGGTGTCGTTGCGCCGGGCCCGGATCACGCCCTGCTCCACCCGGTCCAGGAACAGGGTGCGGTTCGGCAGCGAGGTGAGGGCGTCGTGGCGGGCCAGGCGACCCATCTCGTCGGTGAGACTGAGCCGGGCGAAGGCCTCCTCGCCCACCGTGGCGAGCGCCTCCAGCGCCTTGCGGTCGCCCTCGACCGAGGCGCGGGCCCGGTTGACCGCGGGCGCCACGAGCCACATCGTCTGGTCGCCCGCGCGGACCCGGGCGCCGATCTCCTTCGGCAGCGGGCCATCCTGGCGGAGGTCCGCGAACCGGCTGGCGACCGCCGCCCGGGCGTTGTCGCGCAGCACGGTCTCGAGCTCGGTCGCCGACTCGACGACCTGCGCCTCGGCGGCGGCGTCGAAGAGCGCACTGAGCCGCCGGCGGTGCTCCCGGCCCCGGGACAGCGCCCGGGTGGCCACCAGGATGGTGAACACGGGGACCGCAAGCAGCAGGATCGCCCAGGACGGCAGGCTGCGCTGGACCAGGGCCGCGAGGTAGCCAAGGCTGTCGATGGCCACGAACACGCCCAGGGCGGCCAGCCCGGTGCTCTGGCGCAGCTCCCCACGCAACGGGGTCCGGTCCTCCAGCGCGAGCGACACGGCGGAGACCAGGTAGTCGAACAAGAAGAAGGCGGCGCACCCGAGGGCGACCGCACTCAGCTCGCGCAACGTGCTGGCCCCGAGGTCGCCCACCCACCGCATGACGGCGACGGCCACGAAGCCGGACAGGATCCCCAACCCGACGTTGAACAGGCGGACGTCGGTGCGCTTGGTCTTGCTGACCTGGGACAAGGTCTGGCCGACCGCCCAGATGCCGAGGGCGCCCGCGCCCCCGTGGAAGCAGACCAGGAACACCAGGACGGCCGAGTCGAAGCCCACCTCGATGCCGCTGGAGGAGCGGTTGAGCACGAGGGGGAACCGGCTCATCAGTGCGGTGACCGGCGCACCGATGAGCAGCGCCACCGTCCACTGCGTGTCGAGGTGCCCGCTGAACAGCAGGTCGCCAAGAGCGACCAGACCGACCAGCCCTCCCGCCACCATGATGGTGACGTCGAAGATCCAGCTGACGGCTCGCTTCGGTTGAGCCCCGGGCACGCTCACGCCTCGTCCCTCCTCCTGATGGACCTATCGGCACGAGTCATGAGTCAGTAAAGCCGACCCGCTGGACCCGGCGGGGGATGCGCGCCGCCCCCCGAAAGGGGCGCAGAACGCTAGCGCTGACCCGCGGCGACGTAGTCACGCTCCGCGCTGCCCACGTAGACCTGCCGGGGCCGGCCGATCTTGGTGGCTGGGTCCTCGATCATCTCGCGCCACTGCGCGATCCACCCAGGCAGCCGGCCGAGGGCGAACAGCACCGTGAACATCGGGGTCGGGAACCCCATCGCCTTGTAGATGACCCCGGTGTAGAAGTCCACGTTCGGGTACAGCTTGCGCGAGACGAAGTAGTCGTCGGAGAGGGCGACGTCCTCGAGCCGCATGGCGATGTCCAGCAGTGGGTCGTCGACCCCCAGCTTCTCGAGCACCTCGGTGGTCGCCTTCTTCACGATCGCCGCGCGCGGGTCGTAGTTCTTGTAGACGCGGTGCCCGAAGCCCATCAGCTTGACGCCGGGCTCCTTGTCCTTGACGCGACGCACGAAGCCGTCGACGTCGTCGCCGTCCTCGTGGATGCTCTTGAGCATCTCCAGGACAGCCTGGTTGGCACCGCCGTGGAGGGGCCCGAAGAGCGCGTTCACACCGGCCGAGACGGAGGCGAACAGGTTGGCGTTGCTGGAGCCGACCAGCCGGACGGTCGACGTCGAGCAGTTCTGCTCGTGGTCGGCGTGCAGCACGAACAGCATGTCGAGCACCCGGGCCATGGTCGGGTCCACCTCGTACGGCGTGGCGGGGACCCCGAACGTCATCCGGAGGAAGTTCTCGACGTAGCCGAGCGAGTTGTCCGGGTAGAGCAGCGGCTGACCGACCGACTTCTTGTAGGCGTAGGAGGCGATCGTCGGCAACTTGGCCATCAGCCGCACAGTCGTCATCTCGACGTGCTGCTGGTCGAACGGGTCGAGGCTGTCCTGGTAGAAGGTCGACAGGGCGCTCACCGCCGACGAGAGCACGGCCATCGGGTGGGCGTCGCGGGGGAACCCGTCGAAGAACCGGCGCAGGTCCTCGTGCAGCAGCGTGTGGCGGCGGATCCGGTCGCTGAACGCCTCGAGCTCGGCGTCCGTCGGCAGCTCGCCGTAGATGAGCAGGTAGGACACCTCGATGAAGGACGACTTCTCGGCGAGCTGGTCGATCGGGTAGCCGCGATAGCGCAGGATGCCCTCGTCGCCGTCGATGAAGGTGATCGATGACGCGCAGGACGCAGTGTTGACGAAGCCCGGGTCCAGCGTGACGTAGCCGGTCTCCTTCAGCAGCGCCCCGGCCTCCAGGCCGGACGGGCCGTCGGTGGCCTCGGTGACGGGCAGCGGCAGCGATCCGCCGGGGTGCTTGAGCTCGAAGTCGGCCATGGAACGGTCACTTCCCTTCGGTAGCGAGGCGCACACCAGTCTTCCAGAGCCTCGAGGTCAGGGCTCGATCACGGTCACGCCGGCCGGGAAGCCGGGCTCCCCCATCGCCGGGAGCGCCGCCGCGGCTTCGTCGAGGGTGATCGTGCGGGTCACCAGCAGGTCGGGACGCAGCCGGCCGGACGCCACCAGCCCCAGCATCGCCGGGTAGTCGTGCGCGGCCATCCCGTGGCTGCCCACGATCTCCAGCTCGTGCGCGATCACCCGGGCCATCGGCATCTGCGGGTGCCGGTCCCCGGTCGGGTTCGGCGGCAGCAGGCCCACCTGCACGTGCCGGCCGCGCTTGGCCAGGCTGCGCACCGAGGCGGCGGCGGTCCCGTGACTGCCCAGCGCGTCCAGCGACACGGCGGCGCCGCCTCCCGTGGCGGCCCGGACGGCTCGGGCCGGGTCGCCGGTCGAGGCGTCCACCACCTCGGTGGCGCCGAAGCTGGCCGCGAGCGCGAGCGCCCCGGGAGCCACGTCGACCGCGACCACCCGAGCGCCGGCCGCGACCGCGATCATCACGGCGGACAGCCCCACCCCGCCGCAGCCGTGCACCGCCACCCAGTCGCCGGCGCGCACCCGCCCTTGGTGGACGACGGCCCGGTACGCCGTGGCGAAGCGGCAGCCCAGCGCGGCCGCCGTCGCGGCCGAGAGGTCGTCGGGCAGCGCGACCAGGTTGACGTCCGCGTGGTCCAGGGCGACCAGCTCGGCGAAGGACCCCCAACCGGTGAAGCCGGGCTGCGTCTGCCGGTCGCAGACCTGGTGCTGGCCGGCCAGGCAGGACGGGCAGGAGCCGCACGCACAGACGAACGGCACGGTGACCCGGTCACCGATCGCCCAGCCGGTGACGTCGCTGCCGACGGCGGCCACGGTCCCCGCGAGCTCGTGGCCCGGCACGTGCGGCAGCGTGATGCTGCGGTCGTGACCGGCCCAGGCGTGCCAGTCACTGCGACACAGGCCGGTCGCCTCGACCCGCACCACCACGCCATGCGGCGCGACCGCCGGGTCGGGCACCTCGCGGACCGTGGCCGGACCGCCGAACTCCTCCAGGACCAGTGCACGCACCGGGCGAGGCTAGCGAGGTGTTCATGGCGACCGTTCAGTCGGCTCACAGCCTTCGTCCAGGATCCCGGCGCACGGTGATGGTCATGAGCGACCAGACCCACACCCTCCCGCCGTACTCCCCCGACGTCCCGCCCGCCGCCGACCCCGGCGCCCGCAGCGCGGACCCTTGGCGCGCCCAGGACCCGTGGCGCGCTCCCGAACCGAACGGGCTGCCGCCCGCGCCGCCGGCCCCGCCCGCAGGGCCGCAGGCAGGGGACCGGCGCCCCCGGCGCGGCGTCGCCCTGCTCTCTGCGGTCGCGCTCGCGGCCGGCCTGGTCGGCGGCGGCGCGGGCGCCGCGCTGACCGCGACCCTGGACGACAACGGGACCGCGGCCACCACACCCGCCAGCAGCACGTCGCTGCAAGGCACGAACACTCGGACCAGTACGCCGGCCGCCGACGGCTCGGTGGAGGCGGTCGCTGCCGCGGTGCTGCCGAGCGTGGTCTCGATCGAGGTCACCACGGCACAGGGCGGCGATGAGGGCACCGGCATCGTGCTCTCGTCCGACGGGCTGATCCTCACCAACAACCACGTCGTGGCGGACGCCGCCTCGGGCGCCGGCAGCATCTCGGTCACGCTCAACGACGGCAGCACAGCCTCCGCGAGCATCGTCGGCCGGGACCCGGTCACCGACCTGGCCGTGATCAAGGCCAAGGGCGTCAGCGGCCTCACCAAGGCCGCCCTCGGCAGCTCGGCCGACCTCGCCCCCGGCGAGCAGGTCGTGGCGATCGGCTCGCCGCTCGGCCTGCAGGGCACCGTCACCAGCGGCATCATCAGCGCGCTGAACCGGCCGGTCCGCACCGGTAGCGCCACTGGCACCGAGAACGCCAGCACGGTCATCGACGCGATCCAGACCGACGCCGCGATCAACCCCGGCAACTCCGGCGGCCCGCTGGTGAACCTGCAGGGCGAGGTCGTCGGCATCAACAGCGCGATCGCCAGCCTCGGCGCCAGCGCCGGCAGTCAGTCCGGCTCGATCGGCCTGGGCTTCTCGATCCCGATCGACCAGGCGCGGACCATCGCCACGGAGCTCATCAACACCGGCTCGGCCACCCACGCGCAGCTCGGCGTGAGTGTCCAGGACGCCTCGACCAGCGGCAGCTCGACCTTCTCCGACGGTGCCGCCGTGGGCGCGGTCACGGCCGGCGGGGCGGCCGAGAAGGCCGGCCTGGCCGCCGGCGACGTCATCACCAAGGTGGGCAACCGGTCGGTCGACAGCGCGGACGCGCTGATCGCGGCCATCCGGTCGCACCTGCCGGGCGACTCAGTCACGCTGACCTACACCCACAACGGCACGAAGACGACCACCAAGGTCACCCTCGGCAGCGACGCCGCGAGCTCGTAGCCAGCGTCAACACCAGGTGCGCCC
>JAVEDA010000024.1 GCA_030841195.1 Actinomycetota bacterium
TGTCGTCGTGCACATGCCGGCGCCCGACGTAGTAGCGCTCGTCGTCGAGGTCCAGCCGGCCGAAGAACAGCGGCGTCTCCGGGTCGTCGGTCAGCGCGAGCACCCGCCGGTGCAGCGACGCCGCGAGATAGGCCTCGCTGACCGCGTCACCGCCGCGGGCGTCCAGCGCCAGCGTCGCGTCCCGCATCGCCAGCAGGTCGGCGCGGGCCGCCGCGAGGTACGCACGCTCGGCGGCGAGGGTGGGATCGGGCAGCGCAGACACAGGTCCGCGAGCGTACCTCCCGTCAGCCCTCGGCGACGACGACCAGCGCGCGGCGCAGCCGGGCCAGCCGCACGTGCAGCAGCGTGGGCGAAGTCGGGCTGCTGGTCAGCACCAGGCGGGCCACCAGGACCTGCGCGTGCCGCAGCGCACGGTGACCGCCGTCCTCGGAGCGCGGCAGGCTGACCGGCGGCCCGGCCACCAGCCCGTCGACGTGGGCGAGCAGGGACGCGGTGGCGGCGTCGACCTCGGTGATGGCGTCCGCCGGGGCGGCCAGCAGGCTGGCGCGCAGGGCGTCGGTGACCCGCCACCAGACCGGGAACGGCACCGGGTCGATCACGCTCTTGCGGACCAGCGCGTTGGCCACGAGGTGCTGGGCGAGCCGGCCGGTCAGCTCGTCGCTCTCGGCCGCGGCAGCCGCGGTGGAGGTGAGGGCCAGCTCCAGCGGGGGGTGTTGCAGCGTCGTCATCGTCGCTCCTGGTGTCGGTACCGCTGGTGGTGGGCCCACCGTCGTGAACGAACCTGTCAACCAGGTGTGAGCCGGCTGCGCGCTCCCTGATACGTCCCGGAGCAAAAAGATTCGCCGGCGGCCGGCTCTCTCGCGCTCCCGGCCGGGCGGGAGCAGGATGACCGGCATGGCCACCCCCCAGCTCTTGTCCTACGCCAGCGGCACCTCTGAGCTCCCGCTGCTCGGCGACACGATCGGGGCGAACCTGGAGCGCACCGTGGCCGGGTTCGCCGACCGGGACGCGCTGATCGACTGCCCGAGCGGCCGCCGGTGGACCTACGCCGAGCTGGACCGGGACGTCGACCGGGTCGCCCACGGGCTGCTCGCCATGGGGGTCGACCAGGGCGACCGGGTCGGCATCTGGGCGCCGAACTGCGCCGAGTGGGTCCTGGTGCAGTACGCCACCGCGAAGATCGGTGCGGTGCTGGTCAACGTCAACCCGGCGTACCGCACCCACGAGCTGTCCTACGTGCTCACCCAGGCCGGCGTGACCGTCCTGGTCACCGCGGAGTCGTTCAAGACCAGCGACTACGTCGCCATGGTCGAGGAGGTGCGCGGCGACTGCCCGGCACTGGCGCACGTGGTGGTGATCGGGACGACGTCCTGGGACGAGCTCGTGTCCGGCGGCGAGGCAGTCGACGAGGCCGCCCTCCGGGAGCGGTCGGGCGCGCTGTCGTGCGACGACCCGATCAACATCCAGTACACGTCGGGCACCACCGGCTTCCCGAAGGGCGCGACGCTCTCGCACCACAACATCCTCAACAACGGCTACTTCGTGGCGGGCGTCTGCGGCTTCACCGAGGAGGACACGGTGGTGCTGCCGGTGCCGTTCTACCACTGCTTCGGGATGGTGATGGGCAACCTCGGTGCCACCTCGCACGGGGCCACGATCGTGATCCCGGCGCCCGGCTTCGACCCAGCCGCAACCCTCGCCGCCGTGCAGGAGACGGGGGCCACGGCGCTCTACGGGGTGCCCACCATGTTCATCGCCGAGCTGGCGTTGGCCGACTTCCCGACGTACGACCTGTCGACCCTGCGGACCGGGATCATGGCCGGCTCGCCGTGCCCGGTCGAGGTGATGAAGCGGGTCGTGGCCGAGATGCACATGGCCGAGGTGACGATCGCGTACGGCATGACGGAGACGTCGCCGGTGTCCACTCAGACCCGGCGGGACGACGACCTCGAGCGGCGGGTGTCCACGGTCGGGTCGGTGCACCCGCACGTCGAGGTCAAGGTGGTCGACCCGGTCACCCGCGTGACGCTGCCGCGCGGCGAGGCCGGTGAGCTGTGCACCCGCGGCTACTCGGTGATGGTCGGCTACTGGGACGAGCCCGAGAAGACCGCCGACGTACTCGACCGCGCGGGGTGGATGCACACCGGCGACCTGGCCACGATGGACGGCGACGGCTACCTCAACATCGTCGGCCGGATCAAGGACCTGGTCATCCGTGGCGGCGAGAACGTCTACCCCCGCGAGATCGAGGAGTTCCTCTACTCCCACCCGGACATCGCGGACGTGCAGGTCGTCGGCGTCCCGGATGCAAAGTACGGCGAGGAGCTGTGCGCCTGGATCCGGATGCGTGAGGGGGCTGAGCCGCTCGACGCCGCGGCGGTGCGCGCCTTCTGCGAGGGGAAGCTCGCGCACTACAAGGTGCCCCGCTACGTGCAGGTGGTCGACGATTTCCCGATGACGGTGACCGGCAAGATCCGCAAGGTCGAGATGCGGGAGCGGTCGGTGGAGCTGCTCGGTTTGCAGTCCGTCGCCGCCGAGCGGCACGCGTGAGCGGATCCGACCGGGTCGAGGTGGTCGGCACCGGCAGCGCGCAGGCCCGTCCGGACCTGATGGTCGTCTACCTCGGTGCCGAGGCCACCGGGGCCGAGGTCGCGAGCGTGCTCGCGGCCGCGGAGGCAGCGGCCACCGCGATGGCAGCGGCGGCGCGGTCCGGTGGCGCTGCCGACGCCGACGTCCAGGTC
>JAVEDA010000070.1 GCA_030841195.1 Actinomycetota bacterium
CCCCGGCGCCGGTGGAGCGCGACCCGGACGAGCCGCCGGAGCCCAAGGTCGGCTTCCTGACCGAGGCGATGGAGGGCTTCCGGGTCGTGTGGCGCTCGGCCGACCTGCGGCTGGTGTTCGCGATCTACAGCGCGCAGACCGTGGTGGCGGGAGCCTCGTTCGTGTTCGCCGTGGCGATCGCCTTCGACCTCACCGACCTGGGCGCCTCCGGGCTCGGCTGGCTGGACTCCACCCTCGGCGTGGGGGCGATCCTCGGCGGCCTGCTGGCGATCGGCCTGGCCACCCGCAAGCGGCTGGCCTCCGACTTCGGCTGGGGCGTCGTCTTCTGGGCCCTCCCGCTGCTGCTGATCTCGGTCTGGCCGACGGCCGCCGCCGCGTTCGCGGCGATGTTCATCATCGGCATGGCCAACCCCGTCGTGGACATCAACGCCAACACGATCATCCAGCGGATCACACCCGACGCCGTGCTCGGTCGGGTGTTCGGCGCGCTGGAGAGCTGCCTGATCGCCACGATGGCGCTGGGTGCCCTGGCCATGCCGGTGCTGATCGCCGGTCCCGGGCTGCGCTGGGGACTGCTCATCCTCGCGGTCCCGATCGTAGCGATCGGCCTGGCTGCCCTGCCCCGCCTGCGCGGGCTCGACCGGTCCGTGTCCGAACCCGCCGGGGTCGAGCTGCTCGGCAGCACCCCGTTGTTCGCTCCGCTGGCCCGGCCGCTCCTGGAGAACCTGGCCGGCCGAATGGTCCGGGTCGCGGTTCCCGCCGGCGAGACGGTGGTGCGCGAGGGTGACATCGGTGACCGGTTCTACGTCATCGAGAGCGGGTCTCTCGCGGCGACCTTCGAGGGTCGCCCGCTGAGCACGATGGGACCGGGCGAGTGCTTCGGCGAGATCGCGCTGCTGCGCGACGTGCCGCGCACCGCGACGGTCACCGCCGTCGAGGACAGCGTCCTGCAGGCGGTCGAGCGCGACGACTTCCTGGCCGCGCTGTCCGGCGACCGCGACCTGATGAGCCGGACCGAGTCGCTGGCGTCCCGCCGGATCGCGACGGTCTGAGCCTCACGGCGCGGCCACCGGCAGCCGCAGCACGAAGGTCGCCCCGGTAGCGCCAGCAAGCGGATCGGGCGGATCGGGCGGCTCGAGCAGCGCGACGGCGCCACCGTGCCGTCGCGCGACGGCGGCCACGATGGCCAAACCGAGACCACTCCCGCCGGTCTGGCGCGACCGCGCGTCATCGACCCGGACGAAGCGGTCGAAGATCCGGTCCCGCGCGGCCGCCGGCACACCCGGCCCGTCGTCGTGGACCGTCATCTGCACCTCGCCGTCCGTCGTGGTCAGCGACAGCTCCACCCGGCGCGTTGCGTGGTGCACCGCGTTCTCCAGCAGGTTCCGGGTCAACCGCACCAGCTGTTCGCGATTGCCCCGGACCGGGGCGGCGGAGACCGCGGCCGTCCGGATCTCCACGGACGACGTGGCGCGGGCTCGCGCAGCCTCCTCGAGCACCACGTCGTCCAGGTCGACAAGCTCCTGCGGCGCCATGGCGGCGTCCTCGTCCTCGCGGGCCAGGAACAGCAGGTCGCGCACCATCCGCTCCATCCCCTGGCTGCCGTCGAGCAGCTCGTGCCCGACCCGCGGCCAGTCGGTGCTCGGTGACTGCGCCAGGGCCACCTCCAGCTGGGTGCGGAACGACGACAGCGGGCTCTGCAGCTCGTGCGAGGCATCCGCCGTGAAAGCCCGCTCGCGCCTGCTGGCTGCCTCCAGGCGCCCCAGCATCGCGTTCATCGTCCGCGCCAGCCGCGCGATCTCGTCGTCACCCGCCGGCTCGGGGACCCGCCGGTCCAGCTCCCCCGCCGAGATGGCAGTGACCTCGGCCCGGATCGCCTCCACCGGTCGTAGCGCCCGGCCGACCACCCGCCAGGTGACCACCCCCATCAGCAGCCCGACCAGCGGCACGCCGACGAGCAGCAGCCGGCGCAGCGTGCCGACCGTCTCCGAGACCAGCTCAAGGCTGGTCGCTACGTAGACCGTGACCGGTCCCGACGGTGAGTTGCCCCGCACCGCCCAGACCCGGTAGTCCTCGAGGTCCCGGTCGTCCCGGACGCCCCGGACGGTCCGCGCCGTCGCGGCACCTGTCGCGGGGACGAACGTCGCGACCGGCGGGCGGCCCTGCACGTGCGGGGTCGCGGCGACCACCCTGCCGGTTGCGGACACCACCTGGACGAAGCCGTCGTCGCCGACCGACGGCAGCCGGTCGGGCAGCCGGCCCGCGGCGGCGAGGGTCAGCAGGTCGTCGGCCCGCGCCCGGGCCACGTCGTCCTGGTTGTCAGCGAGCGCCCCCCGCAGCGTCGCCAGCAGCACCCAGCTCCCGACGGCCAGGGTCAGCAGCACCACGGCGGTCGCTGCCGCGGTCGTGCGCAGGCGCACCGAGCCGCGGGCTGCCGACATCGGACCCGGCATGGTCAGCCCCCGTCCGGGTCCAGCCGGTAGCCGACGCCGCGCACCGTCTGCAGGCCGGCCCGGCCGAAGGGTGCGTCGATGCGACGGCGGAGCTGACCGACGTACACCTCGACGATGTTGGGGTCGCCGTCGTAGGCGAAGTCCCAGACGTGGGCCAGGATCTCCTGCTTGGACAGCACCTCGCCCGCGCGCCGGAGCAGGAACTCGAGCAGCGAGAACTGGCGCGGGGTGAGCTCGACCTCGATGTCACCGCGCGAGACCCGGTGCCCTGCGGGGTCGAGCGACAGGTCGCCCGCGGACAGGGTGGCCGGCCGCTCGGCCCGACCCCGCCGCAGCAGGGCCCGGAGGCGGGCCACCAGGACGACGTAGGAGAACGGCTTGGACAGGAAGTCGTCGGCCCCGGTGTCGAGCGCGT
The DNA here is from genome assembly GCA_030841195.1 of Actinomycetota bacterium. Classification (GTDB taxonomy): domain Bacteria; phylum Actinomycetota; class Actinomycetes; order JACCUZ01; family JACCUZ01; genus JAVEDA01. The sequence continues at coordinate 2,869 of JAVEDA010000070.1, forward strand.
CCGCCTCGTCCTTGGCGGCGCCACGCGCCGTCAGCATGAGGATCGGCGCCCAGTTGCCGGCGGCCCGCAGGCGCGCGCAGAGCTCCAGCCCGTCCATGCCGGGCAGCATCACGTCGAGCACCAGGGCGTCGTAGGAGTGCTCCTGCGCGTGCCAGAGTCCCTCATCGCCGTCGAAGGCGACGTCGACCGCGAAGCCCTCCCCCTCGAGGCCGCGTTTGAGCGCGGTCGCGAGGCGCCTGTCGTCGTCCACGACCAGGACCCGCACGCCGCTCACCGTCCCACACCGGTGCTGAACGGATGCTGAATGCCGGCTGAAGCTCACCGTTGGCTTCAGGACCCCTTCAGGTGGTGCGTTGCAGGATGGCGGCGACACCTACCGAGGAGAGATCACCCGATGCGCAGATTCCTCACCCCCGCGATCGCGGCCGCAGTCCTGGTCGGCACCACGGCCCTGCCGGCCGGGGCGGCCGGGGCAGCGACGCCTGCCCCGAGCCACTTCAGCACCACGATCGACAACCCGTTCCTGCCGTTCGTGCCGGGGACGCGGATGGTCTACCGCAGCAGCGACGCGGGTGAGACCGGACGCGAGGTGGTGCGGGTGACGCACCGCACGAGGTTGGTCGACGGTGTGCGGGTGCGCGTGGTGCGGGACCGCGCGTACGTCGGTGGCGAGCTCGTCGAGGACACCCGCGACTTCTACGCACAGGACCGCCGCGGCAACGTCTGGTACTTCGGCGAGAACACAAAGACGCTGGAGAACGGCAAGGTGACCAGCACGAAGGGCTCGTGGGAGGCGGGCCGCAACGGCGCCAGCGCGGGCATCGTGATGGAGGCGCACCCCAAGGTCGGCGACACCTACGCCCAGGAGGACGCTCCCGGCGTCGCCGAGGACCGCGGGAAGGTGCTCAGCCTCGACGCCTCGGCGACCGTGCCGTACGGATCGTTCACCGGGCTGCTGAAGACCAAGGACTTCAGCCCGCTCGAGCCCGCCGTCGTGGAGCACAAGTTCTTCCTGCGCGGCGTGGGCTCGATCCTGGAGAAGGAGGTCCGCGGCGGGAACGAGCGGCTGGCGCTGGTGAAGGTGGTCCGGCCGTAGCTCGTCAGCGGGCCTCGATGACGCTGTTGCCGCCGTCGACGACCAGGCACTCCCCGGTGACGTAGGACGCGCCGGGTGAGGCGAGGAAGGCAACAGCGGCGGCGACCTCGGCCGGCGTACCCGACCGTCCCAGCGGTGACCGCCGACCGAGGTCGGCCTCCGCGGCAGCCTGCGACGCCGAGGCGATCCAGCCGGGCGCGACCGCGTTGCAGGTCACGCCGGTTGCGGCCACCTCGACGGCGACCGCCCGGGTCAGCCCGACCAGGCCGGCCTTCGCTGCGGCGTAGGCCGCCTGCTCCGGCATGGCGTTGACCGGGCCGGTGGTCGAGGCCACGTTGACGACCCGGCCCCAGCCGGCGGCCACCATCGCGGGCAGGAACCGCCGGGTGACCAGGAACGCGGTGTCGAGGTTGCGGGCCAGGTCGGCCCGCCACTCGGCGTACGACGTCGTGGTCATCGGCGCGGCCTGGTCCGGTGCACCGATGCTGACCATGCCCGCGTTGTTGACCAGGACGTCGACGTGCCCGACCGCGGCGAGAAGCTTGTCGACGTCGGACTCGACGGTCAGGTCGCCGACCACGCCGAACGACGCAGGCCCGAGCTCGGCCGCCCGGTCGTGGATGCGGTCCGTCGTCGACGCGACGTGGACGGTGGCGCCGAGGGCGACCAGTGCCCGCGCGCAGGCGAAGCCGATGCCGTCGGGCGAGCCGGCGCCGGTGACCAGCGCCGTGCGGCCCGCGAGCGGTGTCACAGTCGGTCCTGCGGCGGTGCGAAGGTGGACGTGCGCGACATGCCCGCGGCGCGGCCCTTGCCGGCCACCACGAGCGCCATCTTGCGGGACGCCTCGTCGATCATCTCGTCACCGAGCATCACCGCCCCGCGCATCCCGCCGGCCGCCGAGGTGTGCCACTCGTAGGCGTCCAGGATCAGCTCGGCGTGGTCGTAGTCGTCCTGCGCCGGGGAGTAGACCTCGTTGGCGGCGTCGATCTGGCCGGGGTGCAGCACCCACTTGCCGTCGAAGCCCAGGGCCGCCGACCGGCCCGCGACCCGACGGAACCCGTCGACGTCCTTGATCTGCAGGTACGGCCCGTCGATCGCCTGCAGGTCGTAGGTGCGCGCGGCCATCAGGATCCGCATGAGGATGTAGTGGTACGCGTCGCCGACGTCGTAGCCGGGCGGCTGCTCGCCGTCGACCAGGGATTTCATGTTGATAGACGCCATGAAGTCGGCGGGGCCGAAGTTCAGCGTCTCCACGCGCCGGCTCGCCTTGGCGATCGCGTCGATGGCGATGAGGCCCTGGGCGTTCTCGATCTGCGCCTCGATGCCGATCCGGCCGACCTCGAGGCCGTTCGCCTTCTCGATCTGGGTGAGCAGCATGTCCAGCGCATGCACCTGGGACGCGGTCTGCACCTTCGGCAGCATCACCGCGTCCAGGTTGGCCCCCGCGCCCTCGACCACCGCGATCACGTCGCCGTAGGTCCACTGCGTGGTCCAGTCGTTGACCCGCACCACCCGGGTCTTGCCGGCCCAGTCGCCCTCGGTCAGCGCTGCGACGATGTTGGCGCGGGCGTCGACCTTGGCC
>JAVEDA010000151.1 GCA_030841195.1 Actinomycetota bacterium
GAACGCCTGCAGCCGCGGGTAGTCGCACGGATGGCCGGCGTAGTCGACCGCCGCGACCACGCGGGTGCGGTCTCCAACCAGCGCGTCGACGGCCTCGGGGTCGATCAGACAGCTCTCCGGGTCGACGTCGGCGAACCGGACGGTCGCACCGAGGATCGACGCGCCGCTCGCGGTCGCGACGAAGGTCATCGGGGTGGTGACCACCTCGGCGCCGGGCCCGACGCTGGCGGCGGCGTACGCGACGTGCAGCGCAGCGGTGCCCGACGTGGCGCTCACCACCGGGTGGCCGCCGCTCACCTCCGACACTCCGGCCTCGAACGCGTCGACCGCCGGCCCGGTCGTCAGCCAGTCGCCGCGCAGCACCGTGGCCACCGCCTCGACGTCGTCCTCGGAGATCGACTGCCGTCCGTACGGGAGCACGCCGTCCTCCTCAGATCCCGGACGCGACGATCTCGGCGATCCGCTCCCTGGTGAACCACTGGTCGTTGCTGTCGGAGCGGTAGACGAAGCCGTCTTCGACCGGCACCCCGTCTACCGGCGGGACCCAGCCCCAGGAGCCGAGGTCCGGCTGCACCAGGAAGCGGTCCTCCAGCCGCAGCGCCCGGCGGCCCTCGTCCGGCGAGATCATCTCCTCGTGCAGCTTCTCGCCCGGCCGCAGCCCCACATCGTGCATCGCGGCACCGGGTGCGACGGCCTGCGCCAGGTCGGTGATCCTCATCGACGGGATCCGCGGCACGTAGAGCTCGCCGCCGGACATCAGGTCGAACGAGTCCACCACGAACTGCACGGCCTGCGGCAGCGTGATGAAGAACCGGGTGCAGCGCAGGTCGGTGATGGGCAGCGACTGCCCGGCCTCGGCCAGCTTGCGGAAGAACGGGATCACCGAGCCGCGGCTGCCCATCACGTTGCCGTAGCGCACCACGCTGAACCGCGTGGGGTACGCCGCGGCGTAGTGGTTGCCGCTGATGAAGAGCTTGTCCGCCGTCAGCTTGGTGGCGCCGTAGAGGTTGATCGGGCTGGACGCCTTGTCGGTGGACAGCGCGACGATCCGCTTCACACCGGCGTCGATGCAGGCCTCGATGACGTTCTGCGATCCCATCACGTTGGTCTGCACGAACTCGAACGGGTTGTACTCGCCGGTGTCCACCTGCTTCAGGGCAGCAGCGTGCACCACGTAGTCGATGTTGTGCAGCGCACGCAGCAGTCGCCGCTCGTCCCGCACGTCACCGATGAACCAGCGCAGCCGCTTGTCGTCGTCGAACAGTTGGCGGCCCTCGTACTGCTTGAGCTCGTCCCGGGAGAAGATCACCAACCGGTTCGGGTCCAGGTTGTCGAGCGCGAACCTGATGAAGGCCTTGCCGAACGAGCCGGTGCCGCCCGTCACGAGGATGTTGGAACCCTGCAGCACGGACACGCGCCGTATCGTAGGGCCTCGCCCGACTGCCGCCACCAGCCACGAGGAGGACGACCCCTCCCGTGCGCGTCCTGATCCACTGCCACGGCGGTCCCGCGATCGGCATGGGCCACGTCGCGCGGGCTGCCGCGCTGGCCGAGGTCGCGCTGGACCGGGGCCACCAGGTCGCCTTCTCGGGCACCTTCGAGGGACCCCTCGTCACCGAGCGGCTGGCCACGCTGGGCGTCGAGGTGGTCGACGAGCCCGACCTCACGACGTACGACGTCGTGCATGTCGACACGTATCTCCCGGACGGCGAAGACGTAGCCCGTGCCGCCCGGGCCGCCGGGGTCGCGCTGCTGAGCAACCTGGAGGACGGCGAGTTCGGCCGCCGGCCGGCCGACCTCGTGGTCGACCCGAACCTCGGTGCCGAGCGCACCTCGCGCGACAGCGGACCGGTGCTGCTGCGCGGCTCCCGCTGGGCGCTGCTGCGGCGGTCGGTCACCGAACACGCCGGGCAGGCCGCCCTCGCAGCCGAGGCGCGCCAGGTGCTGGTGGTCATGGGTGGCACCGACCCGCTCGGGGTCACCGGAGCCGTGCTCGACGCCCTCGCTGCCACCGGACGCGGCCTCGCGGTCACCGCGATCGCGCAGCCCGCGGGCCGCGACGAGCTGGAGCGGCGGGTCGCCGGCTACGCCCTCGACGTCGAGCTCGTCCCGCCCCGACCGGACCTGGCCGCCCTGATGCTGGCGCAGGACCTGGTCGTGAGCGCGGCGGGCACGGCGGTGTGGGAGCTGTGCTGCCTGGGCGTGCCGGCCGCCCTGGTCTGCGTCGCCGACAACCAGGAGGCCGGCTACCGGCGGGTGCTCGCGCGCGGCGCGGCCGTCGGTCTCGGCTCCGCGGCGCACGGCCTCGACCACGACGCCGCCGTCGCGACGCTGCAGCAGGTCCTCGGTGACCGTGCGCTGCGCGAGCAGCTCAGCGCCGCAGGCACCCGCCTGGTCGACGGGCGCGGCGCCTGGCGGGTCGTCCGCAGCTGGGAGCAGCTCGCCGTACGCCGGGAGCGACCCGGTACCGCTGCCGACCTGTGGGTCCACCCCGCGACCGAGGCCGATGCCGACGCGCTGCTGCGGTGGCGGGACGACCCGGTGACCCGGGCCGCGTCCCGCGACACCGGCGAGGTCGGGGCCGAGCAGCACCGGGCCTGGCTCGCGGCCACCCTGGCCGACCCGGGCCGCCACCTGCTGCTGGCGGCCGACGACGGGGGCGACGTCGGCACCCTGCGGTGGGACCGCCGGGAGGACGGCGAGTGGGAGGTCTCGGTCACCGTCGCGCCGGAACGCCGCGGCCTGTCGCTGGGTGCGCCGCTGCTGCAGGCGGGAGAGGGCTGGCTCGCAGCGCACGAGCCCGCGACGCACACGATGCTCGCGGCGGTGCACGTCGACAACGCCGCGTCGCTGCGGCTGTTCGACACGGCCGGCTACCTTCCGGACCTGTCGCCAGGCCGGGACGGCTTTCTCGGGCTGGTCAAGCAGCGGGTGCCGACCGGTTAGACGAGGTCCCAGGCCAGCGGCGTGCCGCGGCTGACGTCGCGGCTGAACCGGCGTCCCAGCACGGTCGAGATCTCGTCCGGCTCCAGACCGCCGGCGGGCCGGATCGAGCGAACATTCTGCTCGGTGACCTCGTCGCCGGCCCGCACGTCCTGCACGACGTAGAGCGACCGGCGCAGCCGCAGCACCGCCTGCTCGGACTCGGTCGGACCGATCTGGCGCGGGCTGCGCGCGGCCTGCCAGGCCGCCTCGGACTCCGACCGCAGCCGGGCCAGCTCGGCCGGCTCGAGGGAGAAGGCCGAGTCGACACCGCCGTCGGCGCGGTCGAGGGTGACGTGCTTCTCCAGGCACACGGCGCCGAGGGCGACCGCGGCCACGGAGACCGCGACACCCAGGGTGTGGTCCGAGAGCCCCACGGGCACGCCGAACGCGTCGGCCAGCAGGCCGATGTTGTGCAGCCGGGCGTCGGCGGGCTCGGCCGGGTACGACGCGGTGCAGGCCAGCAGGACCAGGTCGGTGCAGCCGGCGCCGGCGGCCGCCTCCACCGCGGCAGCGACCTCGCGCAACGTGGCCATCCCGGTGGACATCACGATCGGCTTCCCGGTGCGGGCGACCTGCCTGATCAGCGGGAGGTCGACGATCTCCGCGCTGGCGGTCTTGTAGAGCTCGACCCCGAGCCCCTCGAGCAGCTCGATCGCCGTGGGGTCGAACGGGCTGGAGAACGGCAGCAGCCCGCGCTGGCGGGCCCGGTCGAAGATCGGCCGGTGCCAGTCCCACGGCGTGTGCGCCTCGTCGTACAGCTGGTGCAGGGTCCGCCCGCCCCACAGCCCGTGACCGTCCTCGACCCGGAACGCGGGCCCGTCCGCGTCGATCGTGATCGTGTCCGCGGTGTAGGTCTGGATCTTCAACGCCTGGGCACCGCTGTCGGCCACGGCGTCCACGATGGCCAGCGCGCGATCGAGGTCGCCGTTGTGGTTCCCCGACATCTCCGCGATCACGAAGGGCGGGTACTCGCGCCCTATCGAGTGTGGGCCGACGCGGACCTCAGGGCTGAACGCCATGACGGGAGCCTACGGCGCGGTCGGTGCCGGGTGGACCGGAGCACGACGAGCTCCCCGGCGCTGCGCAGGTACGGCGGGCCGTAGGTGCCCAGCAGCTCGTAGCCGTGGCCGGCGAACATCTCGACGATCCGCGCCGAGGTCACCTGCTCGACGACACCGATCCCGCCGTCGCTGGCCTTCGGCTTGCCCTTGCGGGAGTTCAGCGAGACGACGTACGAGACGTCCTTCTCGGCGACCTTGGCCACGTAGTTGGCGACCACGTGCGGCTCCATCTCCTGGAACGAGAAGCAGTTGACGAACAGGTCGAAGGGTCCGTCGACGTCGTCGATCCGCCAGGACGGGAGCACTGCCGACCGGTCCGGCCCGACCCGGCCGGCCCACGCGTCGTCGTACACGTCGATGCGCTCGCCGCACAGCTCGCGCAGGTAGTACGACGCGACGGTCAGCAGCGGCGGGATGTCGAGGTCGACGTAGCGCACCGCCTTGGACCGCCGCATCAGGATCTCGCCGAGCACCCCGAACCCGCCGCCGATCTCCAGCACCGAGCGCGGTGGCCGGTCGACGTGCCGGGACAGGGCAGCCAGGCACAACAGGTAGTTGAGGTATGGCTTGGTCCACCCGCGCTTGCCGCCATCGAGGTGGAAGTGCTGCGGCGGCGCGCCGACCTGCGACTCGCCGCGCGCCATCACCTTGAACGGCCAGCGCTCCTGGTCCCAGATGATCCGGGCGACCTCGAGGTCGCGGCGCGCCTCGGCGGCACCGTCCAGGCCCTGGCGCAGCCGAGCCTCGTGCTGCTGCGCGTCCGGCTGCAGCTCGATCGCCCGCGCGACGGCCGCGGTCGTGGTCTCCGGGGTGAGGTTCGCGCCGTACGTCGGGTAGAACCAGTAGGTCGCGGTGGGCCAGGACTTGAAGCGGGGCAGGCCGATGTGGTCCATGTCGGCGAGCAGCTGCTGCAGACCGGGCTGCCAGAAGTTCGTCGGCCGGTAGAGCGGGTCCGCGGCGTCGATCTCCGCGAGGCTGCGCTTGGTGATCGCGTCCCACGTCGTCACCGCACCGGGGCTCGC
>JAVEDA010000187.1 GCA_030841195.1 Actinomycetota bacterium
TCAGGAGCTTCCCGTACCACCCGTGCGTGCCGGCGGCCGAGCAGAACCTCAAGGTGCCGGCCTGGCTCAACGATCTGACGCTGTACCACAACCGCGGCGACACGACCTTCACCGGCGAGAACTCGCAGTATGGCGACTTCTTCGGCCTGGACGACCTCTTCACCGAGAACCACAAGGTCGTCGACGGCATGACCGACATCTACAAGACCTGGGTCAAGGACTTCGGCATCGACGGCTTCCGGATCGACACCATGAAGCACGTCAACGACGAGTTCTGGCAGAAGTTCGGGCCCGGGATCCTGCAGTACGCCCACCAGCAGGGCAAGGACGACTTCTTCATGTTCGGCGAGGTCGCGCTGGACGGCAGCGGGGCGGCGCAGAAGAGCTTCACCTCCCACTACACGACCCACGATCAGATGCAGGCGGTGCTCGACTTCCCGTTCCAGGACGCCGCGCGCAACTTCGCCTCCCGCAGCAGGGACAACAACGCCCTGGCCGACTTCTTCGTCAACGACGACTGGTACACCGACGCCGACTCCAACGCCTACGAGCTGCCGACCTTCCTGGGCAACCACGACATGGGGCGGATCGGGAACTTCGTCCGGCAGGACAACGGCGGGGCGGCCGAGGCCGAGCTGGTGCGGCGGGACGAGCTCGCCCACGAGCTCATGTACTTCTCCCGGGGCAACCCCGTCGTCTACTACGGCGACGAGCAGGGCTTCACCGGCGACGGCGGCGACCAGGTGGCCCGGCAGACCATGTTCGCCAGCCAGGTCCCCGAGTACCTCGACGACGACCTGCTCGGCACCACGGCGACGCACGCCCAGGACAACTACGTCACCAGCCATCCGCTCTACCAGAAGATCAGCGAGCTGGCGGCCGTCACCAAGGCCCACCCCGCCCTGCGCAACGGCGCCCAGCAGGTGCGCTACGCCTCGGCGGGCCCGGGCGTCTTCGCCTTCTCGCGCCTCGACCGCAGCGACCAGCGCGAGTACGTCGTCGCGCTCAACAACAGTGAGACGGCCCAGACGGCCGCTGTCCCGACGTACGTGGGGAAGCGCACCTTCGAGCGGGTGTACGGCGACGGCCCGGCCGAGCTGACGACCCGGGCGGACCGCGCCCTGCCGATCACGGTGCCGCCGTTGTCGACCGTCGTCTATGAGCTCGAGGGGCGGATCCCGCACTCGAAGTCGGCGCCGGCGGTGTCGGTGACGACTGCGCAGGCGTCAGCACCCACCCGCGGACGGATGGCCGTCGTGGCCGACGTCGACGGCTCGTCCTTCTACGAGGTCACCTTCCAGGCCAAGGTCGGGAACGGTGACTGGCGCTCGATCGGGACTGACGACAGCTTCCCGTACCGGGTGTTCCACGACGTCGAGGGGCTCGCGCCCGGGACCCCGGTCCAGTACCGCGCGGCTGTGCTCGACAACGGCAGCCACACGGCGATCAGCGCAGCGAGGAACGCCGTCGTGCCCGATCCCACCCTGACGATCGAGGTGCCACAGGAGAACAGCAAGGTTCGCGGCACGGTCGAGGTCCGTGCCGTGACCGACCCGGAGCGGGCCGACAACGTGGTGACCTTCGAGCGCCGGGTGAACGCTGGCCCCTGGACCGCCGTCGGCTCCGACGACTCGTCGCCCGTCTACACCGTGTTCGACGACGTGTCCGGCCTCACCGAGGGTGACGCCGTCGAGTACCGCGCGAGCCTGGCGCTGCCGGACGGAGCGACGGTGTCTGCCACCAGGTCGGTGACAGTCGCCGGCCCGCCCGTGGACACGGCCGTCTTGCGCTACTACCGAGCCGACCAGCAGTACGCCGACTGGGGCCTGCACCTGTGGGGCGACGGGCTGGACGGGTCCCGGATCTCACTGCCGGTGGACTGGAACGCACCGCTGCAGCGGGTCCGCATCGAGGACGGCTGGGCCGTGTACGAGATCCCGCTCTCCGACGACACCAAGCAGGTCAACTTCATCATGCACCGGCCGGGAGGCGACAGCGTCCCCACAACCCGGGAGCCGGGCGGTGACCGGTCCTTCCTCCCGCTGAACACGCCGCAGGTCTGGCTCAAGGCGGGAGACACGACCATCTACCCCACCCAACCGCCGACACCCTGAGCGGACGTTCGCCGGGTCCGACCGGGTCCGTGAGCGTGGGTCCGGCTGCGATTTTGACCCCCTGGCGGCCCGGACGGTATCGTGCGAGGTCGCCTGCGCCTGTCCCCTGAGGACCTGTCCCGGCGGCGGGGGCGCCCGCGCTTCGACACCGATCCGATCACGACCGACCCGAGAAGGCCTCACCGTGCGTACGTACAGCCCCAAGTCCGGCGACGTCCAGCGTCAGTGGCTCGTCATCGACGCTACCGACGTCGTCCTCGGCCGGCTCGCCACCCAGGCGGCGACGCTGCTGCGGGGCAAGCACAAGCCGATCTACGCCCCGCACCTGGACACCGGTGACTTCGTGATCGTCATCAACGCCGACAAGGTGGCCCTGACCGGGAACAAGCGCGAGACCAAGGTCGCCTACCGTCACTCCGGGTTCCCCGGCGGGCTGCGGGCCACGAAGTACAGCGACCTGCTCGACAAGCACCCCGAGAAGGCCGTCGAGAAGGCCGTCAAGGGGATGCTGCCGCACAACACCCTCGGCCGGGCGATGCTGTCCAAGCTCAAGGTGTACGCCGGGCCCTCGCACCCCCACCAGGCCCAGGCGCCGACACCGTTCGAGATCACCCAGGTCGCGCAGTAGGCTCGTCGATCCACCCCAGAGTTGACCGTGACACCGTGACAACGAGAGAGACCGAGAGAAACGTGGCTGAGACCACCGCATCGCCCATCGATGAGGTCGCCGACGTGGCTGACGTCGCCGACGACGCCGTCGCCCCCGAGAGCTTCACCTCCGAGTCCTCGACCGAGTCGTTCACGACCGTGACGCCGCGCGAGATCATCACGGCCCCGGCCGCTGCGACCGGCCGCCGCAAGCAGGCCATCGCCCGGGTGCGGATCGTCCCCGGCACCGGTCAGTGGATCGTCAACGGCCGCGCGCTGGAGGTCTACTTCCCGAACAAGGTGCACCAGCAGCTGGTCAACGACCCGTTCCTCACGGTCGGTGCTGAGGACCGGTTCGACGTGATCGCCCGGATCCACGGCGGCGGCACGTCCGGCCAGGCCGGCGCCCTGCGCCTGGCCATCTCCCGGGCCCTCAACGAGATCGACACCGAGGGCAACCGCCCGGCGCTGAAGAAGGCCGGCTTCCTCACCCGTGACCCGCGTGCGATCGAGCGCAAGAAGTACGGTCTGAAGAAGGCCCGCAAGGCCCCGCAGTACAGCAAGCGCTGACAGCCCGGGCGTGGGAAGCATTTTCGGCACCGACGGGGTGCGAGGACTGGCGAACCGGGACCTGACGGCCGAGCTTGCCCTGGACCTGTCCGTGGCCGCTGCCCACGTGCTCGCGGACGTCGGCGCCTTCGAGGGCCACCGGCCGACCGCTGTCGTCGGGCGGGACCCTCGCGCGTCGGGTGAGTTCCTGTCCGCCGCCGTCGTCGCCGGCCTCGCCAGCGCCGGCGTGGACGTCCTGGACGTCGGCGTGCTGCCGACACCTGCGGTGGCCTTCCTCACCGCGGAGCTCGGGGCCGACCTGGGGGCCGTGATCTCGGCCAGCCACAACCCGATGCCGGACAACGGCCTGAAGTTCCTCGCGCGGGGCGGGCACAAGCTCGCCGACGAGCTCGAGGACGCCATCGAGGCCCGGCTGCGCGAGGACTGGCAGCGACCGACCGGAGCGGCCGTCGGGCGGGTCCGCCAGGATGCGACAGCCGGCGAGCGCTACGTGCAGCACCTGCTCTCGACTCTGCCGCACCGGCTGGACGGTCTCACCGTGGTGGTGGACACCGCGCACGGTGCGGCGCATGAGGTCGCGCCCGATGCTCTCCGGCGGGCCGGCGCCACCGTGGTCGCGATCGGCGACCGCCCGGACGGTCTCAACATCAACGACGGGTTCGGCTCGACCCATCTCGACGCTCTGCGGGAGGCCGTCGTCGCCCACGCGGCCGACCTGGGCGTCGCGTTGGACGGTGACGCCGACCGATGCCTCGCGGTCGACGCGACCGGCACGGTGGTCGACGGCGACCAGATCCTCGCGGTCCTGGCACTCTCGATGCAGGAGGCGGGCCGGCTGCCGCAGGACACCGCGGTCGCGACCGTGATGTCGAACCTCGGCTTCCGGCTCGCGATGGCCCGCGAGGGGGTCAGGGTGGTCGAGACCGGCGTCGGCGACCGCTACGTTCTCGAGGCGATGAAGGCCGGCGGCTTCGGTCTGGGCGGCGAGCAGTCCGGCCACGTGATCATGCTCGACCACGCCACCACGGGCGACGGCACGCTGACCGCACTGCACCTGATGGCCCGGGTCGCCGCAACCGGCAAGCCGTTGGCCGAGCTGGCTGCGGTCATGGATCGGCTGCCGCAGGTCCTGCTCAACGTCCGCGGCGTGGACCGGGACGGCGTCGCGGCCTGCGCGCCGCTGCAGGAGGCCGTGCGGGCCGCCGCGGCCGAGCTCGGCGAGACCGGCCGGGTGCTGCTGCGCCCGAGCGGCACCGAGCCAGTGGTGCGGGTGATGGTCGAGGCGGCCGACAAGGCCCAGGCCGACGCGGTCGCCGCCCGGCTGGCCGCAGTCGTGAAGGCCGAGCTCACGATCGGCTGACGACAGCCGCGTTGCGGCATCATCGGAGCGTGCCGCGACTCCTCGTACCGCTCTTGGTCGTCCTGGCGGTGATCGCTGCCCTGTCCGGCTGCAGTGGCGACGACGAGACGTCAATGGTCGGCTCGGTCACCACCGTCCGGCCGGTGCTGTGTATCGGGCGGCACGACGCCACCGGTACCTGCGTGGACGGTGCGAGTGCTCACCAGCTCGCCGGGCTCGCGGTGGGCGACTGCGTCCGGGCCGTGCTCGGACCCGCAGACGCACGGGGGCGCAACGAGCTCCGCAGGCTCACCGCGGTGTCAGCGCGGGCGCACCGGCTCGACTGCGTCCCGCCACGGGTCGCGCCGTGAGCCGCTGCCGCCCCTACAGCTTGCGCAGCCTGACCCGGCGTACGGCGTGGTCCGGGCCCTTCTCGAGCACCAGGGTGGCCCGGCCGCGGGTGGGCAGGATGTTCTGCACCAGGTTGGGCTCGTTGACCTCCGCCCAGATCGACAGCGCGGTCTCGCGGGCCGCCTCGTCGGAGAGCGCCGCGTAGCGGTGGAAGTAGGAAGCCGGGTCGGCGAACGCGGTCCGCCGCAGCCGGAGGAACCGCTCGACGTACCACCGGCGTACGTCGACCGTGGCGGCGTCGACGTAGACCGAGAAGTCAAAGTAGTCCGAGACGCTCATCCAGCTGCGGCCATCGGCCCGCGGGCGCGGCGGCTGCAGCACGTTGAGACCCTCGACGACGAGGATGTCGGGGCTGCGCACCTCGATCACGCCGCCGGGCACCACGTCGTAGACGAGGTGGGAGTACAGCGGCGCCACCACCTCCGGGGCGCCGGACTTCACGGCCGCCAGGAAGCGCAGCAGGGCGCGCTGGTCGTAGGACTCGGGAAAGCCCTTGCGGGCGAGGATGCCGCGCCGCTCGAGCTCGGCGTTCGGCAGCAGGAAGCCGTCGGTGGTCACCAGCTCGACCTGCGGATGGTGTGGCCAGCGGGCCAGCAGCTCGCGCAGCACGCGCGACGTGGTGCTCTTGCCGACCGCCACGCTGCCGGCCACCCCGATGACGAACGGCACCCTGGCCGACCCCTCGCCGAGGAAGGTGGAGGTGGCGCGGTGCCGCTCGTGCGCGGCGGTCACCTGCAGGCTCAGCAACCGGGAGAGCGGGAGGTAGACCTCCTCGACCTCGGTCAGGTCGATCGGCTCGCCGAGCCCGCGCAGCCTGGCCAGGTCCTCGTCGTCGAGAGTCAGCGGCGTGGTGTCGCGCAGGCTGCTCCACCGCTCGCGCTCGATCGCCACGTAGGGCGACGGCGCCGGGGCGGAAGTGGGTTGTGCCACGGCGGATACCCTGTCACCCATGTGCGGCATCGTGGGCTACGTCGGTGACCAGTCCGCCCTCGGGGTCGTGATCGAGGGTCTGCGGCGGCTGGAGTACCGCGGCTACGACTCGGCCGGAGTCGCGATGCTGGCCGACGGAAAGCTGGCCACGGCGAAGAAGGCGGGCAAGCTCGCCAACCTCGAGGCGCTGCTCGAGGAGAGCCCGATGGCTCCCGCCACCACCGGCATCGGCCACACCCGCTGGGCCACCCACGGCGCACCCAACGACCGCAACGCTCACCCCCACGTCGACTGCACCGGAACCGTCGCGGTCATCCACAACGGCATCATCGAGAACTTCGCCCACCTGCGGGCCGAGCTCGAGTCGCGCGGCCACGAGCTGGTGAGCGACACGGACACCGAAGCGGTCGCGCACCTGCTGGAGGAAGCGACCCGGGGCGGCGAGGTCGGGCTGGCCGACGCGATGCGCGCCGTCTGCCACCGGCTCGAGGGCGCGTTCACCCTCGTCGCCACCCACGCCGACTTCCCCGACGCCGTGGTGGGTGCCCGCCGCAACTCACCTTTGGTCGTCGGGCGCGGTCAGGGCGAGAACTTCCTGGCCTCCGACGTCGCGGCGTTCATCGCGCACACCCGCGACGCGGTCGAGCTGGGCCAGGACCAGGTGGTCGAGGTGCGCCGCGACGGGGTCACCGTCACGGACTTCGACGGCAACCCGGGTGAGGTGCGCGAGTACCACGTCGACTGGGACCTGTCGGCCGCCGAGAAGGGTGGCTACGACTTCTTCATGCTCAAGGAGATCGACGAGCAGCCGCAGGCCGTGGCCGACACCATGCTCGGCCGGCTGGACGACGACAACCGCCTGGTGCTGGACGAGATGCGGCTCTCCGACGACGACCTGCGCGAGATCGACAAGATCATCGTGATCGCCTGCGGCACCTCGTTCCACGCGGGTCTGGTGGCCAAGTACGCCATCGAGCACTGGACCCGGATCCCGTGCGAGGTCGAGCTGGCGTCGGAGTTCCGCTACCGCGACCCCGTCCTCACCCGCTCGACGCTGATCGTGGCGATCTCGCAGTCCGGCGAGACGATGGACACGCTGATGGCGCTGCGCCACGCCCGCGAGCAGAAGGCCAAGGTGCTCGCGATCTGCAACACCAACGGCTCCACCATGCCGCGCGAGTCCGATGCTGTGCTCTACACCCACGCCGGGCCCGAGGTCGCGGTCGCGTCGACCAAGGGCTACCTCACCCAGATCGTCGCCTGCTACCTGGTCGGGCTGTACCTCGCCCAGGTCCGGGGCACCAAGTACGGCGACGAGATCGCGAAGGTCGTCGCCGACCTACGCGCTATGCCGGCGAAGATGCAGCGGGTGCTCGACGACCTCGAGCCGGTGCGGGAGCTGGCCCGAGACCTGGCCGGCGCGACCTCGGTGCTCTTCCTCGGCCGCCACGTGGGCTACCCAACGGCCCTCGAGGGCGCGCTCAAGCTCAAGGAGCTCGCGTACATGCACGCCGAGGGCTTCGCCGCCGGCGAGCTCAAGCACGGGCCGATCGCGCTGATCGAGGAGGGGGTCCCCGTCATCACCGCGGTGCCGTCGCCCCGGGGCCGAAGCATCCTGCACGACAAGATGGTGTCCAACCTGCAGGAGGTGCGCGCTCGCGGGGCGCGCACGATCGTGATCGCGGAGGACGGCGACACCACGGTCGAGCCGTACGCCGACGTGGTGATCCGGATCCCGCAGTCGCCGACGCTGCTGCAGCCGCTGCTGTCGACGATCCCGCTGCAGGTGTTCGCCTGCGAGATGGCCAAGGCCCGCGGTCACGACGTCGACCAGCCGCGCAACCTGGCCAAGTCGGTCACGGTCGAGTAGCGCGACACGGCGGCACAGGGGTCTAGGCAACCGGGCATTCCGGGCGTACGGTCCTCGGCGGGCCTGCAACGGAGCGGGCACACGAGGAGGTCCGGACGTGAGACGACACCCACTTGCCGCCGCCGGCACAGGACTGGCCGCAGCCGCTCTGATCGCTGCATCAGTGCTGCCCGGCTCGACCGCTACGGCTGCCACCAAGTCCCCCTCCGGCGCCAAGGCCGTCGGGGGCTTCAAGCACATCGTCGTGATTTACGAGGAGAACCACAGCTTCGACAACCTCTACGGCAGCTGGGGCAAGGTCGGTGACCGCAAGGTCAATGGCAGGTCCAAGGCCAGTCCGGCGAAGAAGCAGCAGATCGCCCAGGACGGCCATGCCTACGCATGCCTGATGCAGAACGACGTGAACCTCACCGTCGGGCCGCTGGCCGGCACCTGCGGGGCGGAGTCGGTGCCGCAGGCCGACGGGACCTCGGTCAACTACGTCAGCCACTTCACCAACAAGCCGTTCCGGATCGACACCTACATCAAGCCGACCGACACGACCTGCCCGCCGATCGACAACCTGTTCGGCTTCCCCAACGGCGTCCCCAAGGGTCAGGGCACGCCCGGCGGCTGCACTCGCGACCTGGTGCACAAGTTCTACCAGGAGCAGTACCAGCTGCACGGCGGCAAGATGAACCGCTACGTCACCGGCAGCGACGCGGTCGGGCTGTCGATGGGCTACTACGACACCAAGAACCTGCCGATCTACCGCTACCTGCACGGCAAGAAGGCCCCGCACTACGTCATCGCGGACCACTTCTTCCAGGCGGCGTTCGGCGGGTCCTACCTCAACCACCAGTACCTCGTGGCGGCCCAGCCGCCGCTGTGGACCACGGCCCCGGCGAACGAGCACAGCGTCATCGACAGCGCCGGCATGCCGCGCAACAACTACCCGCTCTACCGCACGACGTACCCGGCGCAGGACAAGACGGTGACCCAGGCGTGCGGCCTGCCGACCACTGTGGCGGGTCGCGCGTGCGGTAACTGGAGCGTCAACAC
>JAVEDA010000189.1 GCA_030841195.1 Actinomycetota bacterium
GAACCCCTCGACGTCCGCCAGGTAGACCGCGATCCGGAAGTCCTCCGGGATGGTCTGGAGCGCTTCCTTGACGTCGGAGTCGGGCAGGTGGTCCAGCGCCTCCGCCTCGGCCGACTTCAGGCCGGTCGACATGTGCGACTCGGCCTGCGCGAGCTGCCAGTCTTCAACCGTCTCGGTCGCCGACTGCTTGGGCTGGCGCTGCGCCTTGCGGTAGGTGTTGATGAACGTGTTGGTGAGGATCCGGTAGAGCCAGGCCTTGAGGTTCGTCCCCTCCTGGAACTGGTGGAACGAGCCGTAGGCCTTGGCGTAGGTCTCCTGGACCAGGTCCTCCGCGTCGGCCGGGTTGCGCGTCATGCGCAGGGCGGCGGAGTAGAGCTGGTCGATGTACTGCATGGCGTCCCGCTCGAACCGAGCGTTGCGCTCGTCGACGGTCTCGGCAACTGGCTGGGTCATTACCCTCGATGCTATCCCGCCGGTCTCACTGCCCCCAGCGGCCGGCCAGTCCGGCCAGGAGAGCAGATCGAGGTCGGTGCGGCGCCGCTCCGGCGCTAGGGCTGACATGTCCTCGTCAACCTCCGCGGTACGACGACGATTCCCCGCCCCGTCAGCCGGCGGCCACCTGCCGGGCCCACTGCAGGCTCACCTCGACCACCTGCGCGAGCGGGGAGCCCCCGGCGGCCTTGGCCCTCCGCAAGGAGTGGTCGCCGCCCACGACGGGCACCACCAGCCGCCCGGGTGCTGCCGGGATGTCGGTCGGTCCGCCGAACGCGTCACGGGTGCCCTGCAGCACCAGCGTCGGCATTCCGGCGGCCGCCGGCAGGTCCAGCTCAGTCAGGCGGGACTTCTCGGGCCGGCCCGGCGGATGCAGCGGGAACGCGAGGCAGAGGACTCCGTTCGCCCCTACCTGACTCGCCGTGCGGCACGCGACCCTGGCCCCGGCCGACCGGCCGCCGACCAGTAGTGGGCCGTCGACCGAGAGCTGCTCGAGGACTGCCAGCCATGCCCGGTCCAGCGTCGGCGGCAGCGTGGCCACCTTGCGCCCGGCCACGACCCAGGGCTGCTCGACCCGGACGACCTCGATGCCGTGCGCCGGGAGCCGGTGGGCCAGCGCGACCAGGTCGGCGGCACCGATCCCCCCGCCGGCCCCGTGACCCAGCACCAGCGTCGCCCAGCGGTCGACCGCCCTGCTGACGTCGACCCTGGCATCGCCCACCGGGGTCGCGATCGTGTCCACAGCCCCCGGACGCTACCAATCCACCCCTCCCCACCAACCTCTCCAGTTGATCATGCAGCTTTGGGGATCTTGAGCGTTCCCGCAGGTAGTCAGAAGAGCTGATCGTGGGGCGGTGCGTCAGCGAGCGGCTCGGGCTCGGGTGGAAGCGGGTCGACCAGCTCGGGACCGTTGTTCTTCACGTTGTTGACCGTCGTGGCGACGGGGTACGCCGTCAGCAGGCCCGGTGCCGCCGGCACCAGCAGGCCGCGCAGCTCGTCCGGGTCGTCGACCGCAGGGTCCAGCCACTCGGCGTACCGCTGCTTCTCGACCAGCAGCGGCATCCGGTCGTGGATCCGGCCGAGGTCGTCGGTCGCCGTGGTGGTGAGAACGGTCACCGTCCACAGCCACGGATCGGTCTCGGCGTCCGCCGGCACCGACGGGTCGCGCCACAGCTCGTAGAGCCCGGCCATCGCGAGCACGCCGCCGTCGGCCGGCCGGATGAAGAACGGCTGCTTCTTGCCCTTCACCTCGCCGTACCACTCGAAGTAGCCGTCCGCGGGCAGCAGCGCCCGGCGCTTCGCGAAGGCCTTCTTGAACGCGGGCTTCTCGGCCACGGTCTCCATCCGGGCGTTGATCATGCGGTTGCCGATCGCGGCGTCCTTGGCCCAGGACGGCACCAGCCCCCACCGGGCCACCTGCAGCCGGCGCCGCGGCGGCTCGTCGGGCTCGCCCCGCGGGGCCCGCTCGAGCACGGCGTACACATCCTGGGTCGGCGCCACGTTCCAGCTCGGCTCGAGCGCCTGCTCGGGGCGCTCAACCACCTCGAACTCCTCGACCAGGTCGTCGGGGTTCGCGCTTGCCGCGTAGCGTCCGCACACGCGCTCCAGCCTGCCAGAGCCTCCCGACGCCTGCCGTGCCGAGGATTGGTCGCCAGGACCCTCGGGCAAGGGCGAACCATGACTCTCGTACGACGTCTGGCCCGCCCCTGCCTCGCCGCGATGTTCGTCACCGGCGGCCTCGACTCGCTGCGGGCGCCCGCGAGCAAGGTGCCGGCCGCCGACCCGATCGCACCGCGGATCGCCGAGAAGCTGCCCTACCTCCCCGAGGACACCGAACAGCTGGTGAAGATCAACGGTGCGGTGCAGGTCGGGGCCGGGCTGATGCTCGCGACCGGTCGGCTGCCGAGGCTCTCGTCGGCTCTGTTGGCCGGCAGCCTGGTGCCGACCACCCTGGCCGGGCACCGGTTCTGGGAGGAGGAGGACGAGACGCGGCGCGCCCAGCAGCGCATCCACTTCTTCAAGAACCTGAGCATGCTCGGCGGCCTGATGCTCGCGGCTGTCGACACCGAGGGCCGCCCCGGCCTGGCCTGGCGGGCGCAGCACGCGGCGCACCACGCGACGACGGGCACCCGACGCAGTGCGCGGACGGCGCGGCGCGAGGCCAAGCTGGTCGCCCACGGCGCCCGGGCGCACCTGCCCGGCTGACGGTCGAGCGGGGTCCGCGGGCGGCCGGTCGCACTACGCTCGCGGCCATGGTCGACCCGTGGCCGGCTCCGTACGCCGGTAGTCCCGTGCACGCCACGGTGCGCCTGCCCGGGTCCAAGTCGCAGACCAACCGCGCGCTCGTCCTGGCCGCCCTGGCTCGCTCCGCCAGCATCCTGGTCGACCCGCTGGTCAGCCGGGACACCTCGCTGATGTCCGCCGGGCTGTGCGCCATGGGGGCGATGATCGAGGAGGCGCCAGGCCAGTGGCGGATCACGCCGGCGCCGCTGGTCGGCCCGGCGTCGGTGGACGTGGGGAACGCGGGCACCGTGATGCGCTTCCTACCCCCGGTGGCGGCGCTGGCCGACGGCGACGTGCGGTTCGACGGCGACCCGCGGTCCCACCAGCGGCCGCTCGCCCCCGTCGTGCGGGCGCTGCGTGACCTCGGGGCCGACGTCACCGCCACCCACGACCGGCTGCCGCTCACCGTGCACGGCCGCGGCTGGCTGCTCGGCGGCAGCGTCACCCTCGACGCGTCGATGTCCTCGCAGTTCGTCAGCGCCCTCCTCCTCGCGGCGCCTCGCTTTGCGGACGCCCTGGAGGTGCGGCACGTCGGTGGCAAGCTGCCGTCCGGCGCCCACATCGACATGACCGTCTCGATGCTGCGCGCGGCCGGAGCACTCGTCGAGCACGTCGACGAGATCACCTGGCGGGTGGAGCCGGGGCCGCTCGACGTGGGCCGGCTGGCCATCGAGCCGGATCTCTCCAACGCGGCTCCGTTCCTCGCAGCGGCCGTGGTTACCGGAGGGCGGGTGACCGTCCCCGGCTGGCCGATCCGCACCACCCAGGCCGGCGACGCGCTGCGCCACCTGCTCCCGCGCTTCGGTGCCCGGGTCGACCACGACGAGGACGGGCTGACGGTCACCGGCCCGGACGTCATCGAGGGCGCCGACCTCGACCTGTCCGACTTCAGCGAGCTCGTTCCGGTGCTGACCGCGGTGGCGGCCCTTGCCTCCGGGCCCTCGACCCTGCGCGGCATCGGGCACATGCGCCATCACGAGACCGACCGGCTGGCGGCCCTGGCAACCGAGATCACCGCCCTGGGCGGCGACGTCGCCGAGACCGAGGACGGCCTCACCGTGCATCCGCGACCGCTCTCAGGCGGTGTCGTCCCGACGTACGACGATCATCGGCTGGCCACGATGGCCGCGGTCCTCGGGCTCCGCGTCAAGGGCATCGAGATCGCCGACGTCGCCACCACGGGCAAGACCATGCCGGGGTTCGTCGACCTCTGGTCGAGCATGCTGAGCGTCGACGCGTGACCCCGCCGCGGCGTCGGGACCTCGACGAGGACGACATCCGGGTGCGCCCCGGCCGCCGCTCGCGACCCCGCACCAAGGACCGCCCCAGCCACGACGACGCGACGATCGGCGTCGTGGTGACGGTCGACCGCGGCCGTTGCACCTGCCGGGTGGACGGCCACGAGGTGACCGCGATGAAGGCCCGGGAGCTCGGCCGGCGCAGCGTCGTGGTCGGGGACCGGGTGGCGCTGGTCGGCGACGTCTCCGGGACGACCGACACGCTGGCCCGGATCGTCCGGGTCGAGCCGCGCACGTCCACGCTGCGCCGGACCGCGGACGACACCGATCCGTTCGAGCGGGTCATCGTCGCCAACGCCGACCAGCTGGTGATCGTCACGGCGCTCGCGGACCCCGAGCCCCGGCCGCGGATGATCGACCGCTGCCTGGTGGCGGCGTTCGACGCCGGCCTGCGCCCGCTGCTGTGCCTGACAAAGTCCGACCTGGCGCCGGCCTCGTCCCTGCTGGACAGCTACGGGCCGCTCGGCGTCGAGCACGTGGTGATCAACCGCGAGGAGCCGTTGGACGAGCTGAAGGCGCACCTCCGCGGCCGGGTCAGCGTGCTGGTCGGGCACTCCGGCGTGGGCAAGTCGACGATGGTCAACGCGCTGGTTCCCGGCGCCGCCCGGGCGATCGGGGTCGTCAACGCCGTGACCGGGCGGGGTCGGCACACCTCGTCGTCGGCGATCGCCCTCGAGCTGCCGGACGGCGGCTGGGTGATCGATACCCCGGGCGTTCGCAGCTTCGGACTCGCCCACGTGGACCTCGACCGGGTCATCCACGCGTTTCCCGACCTGGCCGAGGGCACGGCCGACTGCCCGCGCGGGTGCAGCCACGACGAGCCCGAGTGCGCCCTGGACGACTGGGTGGCGGCGGGGCACAGTGACCCGGCGCGGCTGGCGTCGCTGCGCCGGCTGCTGCGCAGCCGGGACGCCCCGGAGGAAGACTGAGGTTCGCCGGAAGCTACTGGCAGGCCCCGATGGTGCACTTCCAGACCGCGGTGCTGCCGAGGTGACCGGCCACCGTGACCTGCGCTGCCGCGGCCAGCGCCGCCACCACACCCAGCACCGCCACCACGGTCGTCGCGCGCTTGCCGGCGTCCCGGCGGTCCAGCCACAGCAGCGCGACCGCGAGCACCCACAGGGCGATCGTCGGGTAGATGACGAGCTTGCCCATCTGCTCGTGGTCGTGAATCTGCTTGGCCACGATGCCGCCCGCGTTCAGCCGCTCCTTCAGGTGCTGTCCGCTCCGGGTGGCGACCGGCACGGCCGCGAGGCCGATGGTGGCGAGGGCGACGACAAGAGGGAGGTAGGCGCGTCGCCAGGCCGGTCGCACCGCAACGGCGATCAGCCCCACCGCTGCGAGCGGCACCAGCACCACGACGACGTGCACGACCAGCGCGTGCACGGGCAGACCCAGGATGGTGTCGAACATGCGTCGCGCTCCTCGCTTCAGGTCTCGACGGTCCCGCCGGCGCGCCAGTAGACGCCGTCCGCACGGTCCAGGAACCCCTCGTCCACGAGGTAGCGCCGCAGCGCAGCGTAGTCAGGCCAGAAGGTGCGCAGCACGTCGTTCACCTCGCGCTCGGGGTAGCGGTGCCCGGGCTCGAACGTCCGGGCCACCTGGTCCAGGACAACGAGCCGCCGGCTGCGTTTGGCCGGCATCTGTTCCAAACGCCCGTTCGGCATGAAGCGTTCAATGACGACCCGGTCCTCGGGTCGCCCGGAGGTCAACGGGCTGCGGCGGACACCGGCTTCAACCGGACCCGCAGTCTGGCCTTGTGCTTCTCCATCGCCCGGGTGTGCTGGGTGTACTCGGGCCAGCGGGACGCCGGGTGAGCAAGCCAGGCCTCGCAGACGGACAGTGCCGGGCCGTGCTCGCCGGCCCGCTCGAGCAGCGTCGCCGCCCGCTCGTAGGTGTAGGGGGTGTCGACCTGGACGGCGACGCCGTGCAGCAGGGTCTCGAGGTCGCGCAGGTCCTGGCGCGGCA
>JAVEDA010000198.1 GCA_030841195.1 Actinomycetota bacterium
ACAAAGAGGTGGCGACAGATGCGCGCGACACGACGGACGACGGGGTGGCTGCTCTCCGCTGCCCTGCTGACCTCGACGTTCATCGGCCTCAGCCCGGCGCCGGCGTCGGCCACCGGGCCCAACACGAGCAGCATCCTGTCGGCGGTCAACTCGGCGCGGTCCGCAGCCGGCCGACGCCCCCTGTCGCTGCGGTCGGACCTGTCGGCCGTCGCCTACAACTGGTCCCAGCACATGGCCGCCACCGGAACGCTGGCGCACAACCCCAGCCTGACGCGCCAGGTGAGCAACTGGCGCTGGGTCGGCGAGAACGTCGGCTACGGACCGGACGTCCAGACCGTCCACGTCGCCTTCATGAACAGCGACGGCCACCGGGCCAACATTCTGGACACCGACTACACCCAGGTCGGGGTCGGCGTCGTGGAGCGGGGCGACCGGGTCTGGGTCGCGGAGGTCTTCCGCCGCCCCCAGACCGTCACCACCTCGAGCACCGGGACCACCACCCTCGCGACCTTCCACCACACGCTGCGCTACGGCAGCACCGGTGACGCTGTCCGCCGGGTCCAGGGTCGGCTGCACCTGCGCCAGACCGGCTTCTACGGCACCTACACCAAGGCGGCCGTGAGCCGCTTCCAGAAGACTCAGGGCTGGGCCGGTCGCGGCAACGTCGGCCCCCGGACTTGGTCGCGGCTGTTCTGACCGGCGTACGCCCCTGAGGTCAGTTCCTCGGGTGCTCGGCCGCCCGGAGCCGCCCGGCCATCACCCGCAGCATCGGCACCGCCAGCTCCGGGTGCTTGTCGAGCAGCTCCTGGAAGGTCCACTTCGCCAACGCGAAGGTCGTCATGCCCTCGTCGCCGGCCGCGACTTCGGCCGACCTGGGACCACCGTCGACCAGCGACAGCTCGCCGAAGTAGTCACCCGGGCCGAGCACCGCGTGCTGCACCCCGTCCACGCTGGCCCGCGCGCTCCCGGTGAGCACGACGTGCATCTCGACCCCCTTGGGCGAGAAGGAGCGGAAGCCGCTGACCTCCTCGCCCTCCACCAGCACCACCTCACCGGGCCCGAAGCTCTCCTCCCGCCCGGCCTCGGCGACCCGGCGGAGCAGCTTGTGGTCGAGGTCGTGGAAGAGGTCGACCTTCTCCAGAACAGGGACGAGCTCGTCTGCGCCCATGCGGTCGCCTCCAGCCGGATCGGTTGGCCGCAATCTAGGGCCGGGGCAGCGCGCCGACCAGCGGCGTGGGCGGGCTCGACGGAATCCGTAGGCCGCAGATCAGGCCGAACCCGTCCTAGACCGGCAGGGCCGCGCGACCCCGGCCGGCCTAAGGACCTGGGGCCGGCAAGCCTGGGCATCTTCCCGATGTGGACGTGGGGGCCTCAGACCGAGGCTGGATGCAGGCCCCGAACCGCGGGGTCGCCACGACGGGAGCACACCGTGACCAGCACCCTCACCACCTACTCGCCCACCCTGACCGGAGCACTCGCCCAGTCCCACATCGAGGACCTGCTGCGCGACGCCCGCCAGGCGCGGGCGGCTGCCCACCTGCCCAGCCCGACCCGGCACCGCACCCCGCGGCGCCGGCCGGCCTGGTGGCTGCGCGGCACCGTCCGCGCCCACCCCGCCGCCTGACTGATCCTCTGGACGCCGACGCACCACTTCTGCGGCGTGTCTGGTGCGGGCGCGTCCATTTCGGTGGTCGGGACGCGGCTGGACGTCGACGCACCGGGAAACTCGCGATACATCTTGACTTCTCACTATCGCGATGTATCGTGTTTGTCAGACGCGATACATCGCGTCGCATCGAGACACTCGAAGGAGACCGACATGCGATTCGCACTGCGAGGACGCGGCACCCGGCACGACGACCTGCGGACGGCCCGGCACCGCGACCTGCCGGTGCACCTGGAGATGCGCGGCTGGCCGCGGCCGCTCGGGTGAGCCAGCAACCAGGTCAGAGGCGGGCGACGCCGTCCCGGCGGGCTGCAGCAGACACGGCAGCCGCCACGGCAGGCGCGACCCGGGGGTCGAACGGGCTCGGGACCACCAGGTCCTCGGACAGCTCGTCAGCCACCACGGCGGCCAGCGCCTCGGCGGCCGCCAGCTTCATCCCCTCGGTCACCGAGCTGGCCCGCACGGCCAGGGCTCCCCGGAAGATGCCCGGGAACGCCAGCACGTTGTTTATCTGGTTGGGGTAGTCGCTGCGGCCGGTGGCGACCACCCGGGCGTACCGGCCCGCGACGTCGGGGTGCACCTCTGGGTGCGGGTTGGCCAGGGCGAAGACGATCGAGTCGGCGGCCATCGCGGCGATCGCCTCCTCCGGCACCGAGCCGCCCGAGACGCCGATGAAGACGTCAGCGCCGCGCAGGGCCTGGACCAGGCTCCCGGTGTGACCGCCCTCGTTTGTCTCCGAGGCGAGCCGGCTCTTGACCGAGGTGAGGTTCTCGCGGCCTTCGTGCAGCACTCCCCCGCGGTCGGCGACCGTGATGTCGCCGATGCCGGCCTCGCGAAGGATCGTCGTCACCGCCACCCCCGCCGCGCCGGCACCCGACACCACGGCGCGCAGGTCGCCCAGGGTCCGGCCGGTGAGCAGGGCAGCGTTGCGGAGAGCAGCCAGTACGACGACCGCCGTGCCGTGCTGATCGTCGTGGAACACCGGGATGTCCAGCCGTTCCTGGAGCAGCCGCTCGACCTCGAAGCACCGCGGCGCGCTGATGTCCTCCAGGTTGATGCCGCCGAAGGCCGGCGCGAGCCGGACGACGGTCTCGACGATGTCCTCGACAGTGCGCGCGTCCAGGCAGATCGGCACCGCGTCGATGCCGCCGAACTCCTTGAACAGGACGGCCTTGCCCTCCATCACCGGCAGCGCCGCCGCCGGCCCGATGTCGCCCAGCCCGAGGACCGCGCTGCCGTCCGTGACCACGGCCACGACGTGCGACTTCCAGGTCAGGTCCCAGACCGTGTCGGGGTTCTCGGCGATCGTGGTGCACACCCGGGCGACGCCGGGCGTGTAGGCCAGCGACAGGTCGTCCCGGTTGCGCAGCGGGGCGGTCGACACCGTCTCGAGCTTGCCGCCCCGGTGCAGCGCGTAGACCGGATCGCCCTCGTCGTACGGCGTCGTGGACATGTCGTGACCAGCCCGGCTCGTCGTTCCTCGCGGCGTCATCGTGCAGCCTTCCCGTCCCACCTCGACTGGTGAGCGAAGGCCGGCTGCGGGTGACGCTGGACCGGCGGGCGCTCGCGGTGCGGGGGTTGCCCGAGGTCAGGCAGTCTGGCACACGGGTGCCGCCGAGCCGCGGCGCGGGTCAGACGGTGACCAGGTCCCCGTCGCCGGCGGCGCGCCGCTCGGGCGTCGCGTGCTCCAGCCGCGCGGCGTCCAGCCGGGTGTCCAGCGGGAGCGTCATGCAGCGGATCGACCCGCCGCCCTTGTGCAGCTCGGACACGTCCACGGTGGCGACCGTGAAACCCCACTGCTCGAGCCGGCGGGCGACCCGCACCGGGACACCGGCCGGCATCACGACGACGTCGTCGACGACGACCGAGTTGGCGCAGAAGGTGAAGGCCTCGGCCTCGTCAATGACCAGCGGGTCGGGCACCAGCGCCTCGACAGTGCGGCGGCCGGCCGCGTCCCAAGCAGCCGGGGCGATGATCGCCCGGGTCTCGTCCAGCGGGCAGAAGCTGAGGTCGAGGTGGTAGAGCGCGGGGTGCACGACCGGGACCGTGGCCACCCGGACACCGAGCTCGCGTGACAGCACGGCGTGGGTGCCGACGTCGGTCCTCGGACCAGCAGCAACGAGGAGCGAGTCGCCGACGAGGAACGCGTCGCCGGCCTCGAACGCCCCGGCGCCGGCGTCGCCGATCCGGGTCGTTCGCAAGCCCGCCTCGCCGAACCACCACTCCGCGGCCTCGGCCTCGGGCCGGCGCTGGTCGAAGCGGAAGTTCGTGATGGCGACGTGGTCTCCGTCGACGATGCCGTAGTTCATCGCGTAGACCATGTCCGGGGTGCTTGCCAGCTGGTCGATCTGCTCCACCTCGGCGCCGGCCGCGCGCATTGTCGCGACCAGCGTGTCCCACTGGGCCAGGGCGCGGTCGGGGTCGACCGCCGAGTCGACGTCCATCCACGGGTTGATGGCGTAGTCGACGCGGAAGTGCTCCGGACGGCACATCAGGTAGCGACGGCCCCAGCTCAGCGGACGGATCCCGGTCATGACCACCCTCGTGTACTCGTCGGATTGGCAGGTTGTCGGACAATTATTGTCTGACAACCGGAGTGTGGGACCTGACCTCCGCTACTGTCAAGCCGATGTCCCAGCTGCCCACGATCGACCGGTCGAGCACCACCGACCGGATCGCTGGCGCGCTGCGCGAGATGCTCTTTGCCGGGGACCTGTCCCCCGGCGAGCCGCTGCGCGAGGTGAGCCTGGCGGACGGCTTCGGCGTGGCCCGGTCGACCGTGCGCGAGGCGCTGCAGGTGCTGGCCGGGGAGGGGCTGGTGACCCGTTACCCGCACCGGGGCGTCGTGGTCACCGAGCTCTCCGAGCACGACATCACCGAGATCTTCGAGGCCCGCCTCGTGCTCGAGAACGCCGGGGTGCGGGCGGGGGCCGCTGGGGCTGATCTCGGCCCCGCGACGGCGGCCCTCTCGGCGTACGCGATGGCAGCGCAGGCCGACGACCAGGTGGTGGCCACGCACGCCCACCTGGAGTTCCACACCTCGCTGGTGGCGCTGCTCGGCAACGCCCGCCTGGTCGCCACCGCCGACACCCTGACCGGCGACCTCCGGCTCGCGCTGGCCTCGGTCGAGCGGGCCCGACGCAACGCGAGGGCGCAGGTGGCGGACCACCGGCGGCTGCTGACGCTGATGCGCTCCGGTGACCTGGCTGCGGCCCAGGCCGAGCTCGAGCGGCACCTGCGCGCGGCCGCGGTGTCCGTCGTCGCGCGCGTCACCCGCGGCTGAGCCGCCGCCCTCGCCGCCGCAGCGGCCAGACGCGCAGCAGCACGGTGCCGAGCACGTCGGCCGGCGGGACCGGGCCGGCCTGCCAGGAGTCGACGCCCTCGGCCGGGTTGTCCCGCTCGACCCACCAGCCGTCGTCGGCGAGCACGCCAGCACGCTTCACCGACAAGGGGCGCCCGGGCCAGCGGACCACGACCAGGCGGCCCGGTTTCGGTGTGCCGCCCCAGCGCACCAGAAGGTGGTCGCCGTCGCGCAGCGTGGGCTCCATCGAGCGGCCGCGCACGAGGACCCGGCCCAGGGGCAGACGGCGATCGGACGGTCGCATCGTGACCCTCCTCACCATCGTCGAAAGGCGCGGGTAGGTCCCCTGGGGAGGGGTACGTGGCCGGAGTAGTGTCCACGAGATCGTCATCTTGTTGGACCACCGTTGGAAAGAAGGGACTGATCCAGTGCTGTCGCGTCTGTTCACCCCGAAGACCGTCGTGCACGCCCACTGCGACCTGCCGTGCGGCGTCTACGACCCGGCTCAGGCCCGGATCGAGGCCGAGTCGATCAAGATGATCATCCAGAAGGTCGGCGAGAACTCCGACGCGGACT
>JAVEDA010000205.1 GCA_030841195.1 Actinomycetota bacterium
GTCGCGGTCGAGGCCCCGGGCTGGCCGGAGCAGCGCAGCTACCCGGTGCGCGAGTGCCTGCTCACGATCCTCTACGAGGAGTGGTGGCACCGCCAGTTCGCGCTGCGCGACCTCGCAGTGCTGGAGGAGTCTGCGGGCTAGAAGAAGATCGAGCGCCGGGCCATCAGCAGCCGGTAGAGCGTGTGCTGGATCGTCTCGCGCACCTGGTCGGTGAGGTTGAAGACGAGCATCGGGTCGTCGGCCGAGCCGGGCCCGTAGCCGTCGGTGGGCACCGGCTCGCCGAACTCGATGATCCACTTGCTCGGCAGCGGGATCGCGCCGAGCGGCCCCAGCCAGGGGAACGTCGGCGTGACCGGCACGTAGGGCAGCCCCAGCAGCCGGGCCAGCGTCTTCACGTTGCCGAGGATGGGGTAGATCTCCTCCGCGCCGATGATCGAGCACGGCACGATCGGCACGCCGGCCTTCAGGGCGGCCGACACGAAGCCGCCCCGGCCGAACCGCTGCAGCTTGTACCGCTCCGAGAACGGCTTCCCGATGCCCTTGAAGCCCTCGGGCCAGACACCGACCAGCTCGCCCTTGTCGAGCAGCCGCTCCGCGTCGGCGTTGCACGCCAGCGTGGTGCCGCTCTTGCGCGCCAGCTCGCTGATCACCGGGGTCTGGAACACGAGGTCGGCGCCGAGCATCCGCAGGTGCCGGTGCGCCGGGTGGTGGTCGAGCAGCGCGATCTGGGTCATCAGGGAGTCCATCGGCACGGTGCCTGAGTGGTTGGCGACCACCAGCGCACCGCCCTCGGTCGGAACGTTCTCGATGCCCCGGACCTCGACCCGGAAGTAGTGCTCGTACAGCGGTCGCAGCAGCGCCAGCAGCACGTGGTCGGTGAGCTCGGGGTCGAAGCCGAACTCGTCGACCTCGACGTCACCGGTCAGCCGGCGCCGGACGAAGGCCAGGGTCGCCGCCACCTTGCGCTCCCACTCGGGCAGCACCGGGCTGTCGGCCGGGGGCGCGCCGGTCTCCGGCTCGTCCAGCACGGTCTCGACCGGCTCCGGCGGAGGGGTCGCCGGCGGCGGTGCAGCCTTCTTTGCGGTACGCCGGCGCGCCGGCCGCGCGGGTGCGGCGGCCTCGCCCGCGGCCGGCGTACCGCCGAGCAGCGGTGAGCCAGCGCGGCGGCGAGCCCGCTCACCGGAGGCGCGGGACGCACCCGCGGCCACCGCGTCGGCGGCCGAGGCCCGGCGCGGCCGGTCGTCCCCGCCGATGGGGATCACCCTGGCGTCAGGCATCCGAGATCACCGTCCTGGTCCCGCCGGACCTGCTCGTCACGGACCCGAGCACGTCGACGACCCGCTCCTCGACGGCACCCACGACGTCGGCCGACAGCGGACCGTGCAGCCCCTGCCGGGCCACGAAGTCGTCGAAGGCCTCGCGGGTCGAGTAGCGCGGGGTGAAGCCGAGGACGTCCTTCATCCGGGTGGTGTCGACGACCCGGCCGTAGGACAGGAAGCGCAGCTGCTCGGAGGAGAAGTCGGCGATACCGAGGCGGCGCAGGGCCTGGCCGATCCACGGTGCCGCGGGCTGCGGCAGCGGGATCGACGGCCGGCCGGCCCGGCGGATGGCCTGGGACAGCGTCACCACGCCGTCGCCCGCGATGTTGAAGGTGCCGCCGTGGTCGCCGAGCGTGACCCGCCAGAGCACCTCGAGGCCGTCCCGCTCGTGCACGAACTGCATCCGTGGGTCGAAGCCCAGCACCGTCGGCACGACGGGGAGGGAGAAGTAGGACGTCAGCGGGGTGGTCACCTTGGGGCCGACGAAGTTGGCGAACCGCAACGTGGTCACCGCGACGTCCGGGCGGCGGCGGGCGAACCCGCGCACGTAGCCCTCGACCTCGACCGAGTCCTTGGCGTAGCCGCTGCGAGCCATCGCGTTGGGCTCGAGGTCCTCGGTGAACAGCGCCGGGTCCTGCGGCGAGGACCCGTAGACGGCGGTCGAGGACTTCACCACCAGCTTGCGCACGCTGGGAGCCTTCTGGCAGGCGGCCAGCAGCTGCATGGTGCCGATGACGTTGATCTCCTTCATCATCGCCCGGCCGCCCGCGTCGAGCGGGGTGGCGAGCACCGCCATGTGCACGACGGTGTCGACCTCGGCCTGGGCGATGACCTTCCCGATCACCGGGTTGCGGATGTCGGCCCGGACGAACTCGGCGTCACCGAGGTCGGCCTTCGGGGGGACCACGTCGACACCGATGACCCGGGAGATGTCGGGGTCCGCCTGCAGCAGCTGGGTGAACCTGCCGCCCAGGTATCGCGACACCCCGGTGACCATCACGACCCGCCCCACGACCGACCTCCCGCAGCGCTCTGTCCGGAACCGCCGCTACTTCTTGTTGCGGCGCTGGACGCGCGTCTTCTTCAGCAGCTTGCGGTGCTTCTTCTTGGCCATGCGCTTGCGGCGCTTCTTGATGACGGAACCCACGGAGAACCTTCGTTCGATGGTGGTGCGAGGACTGAGCTGTCGGCGCGGGCGGGCGAGAACTCGCCCCGCGCGACCCGCAGGGAACTCTACCGGGCGTGCGGGCGGCCGGCGGCACCGGCAAGATCAATGTGACAAATACGGTCTTATCGGGCGTAATGACGTCAGACAAACCGTGACCTCGGTCACGTCCGCTCGTTCTTCGGGGTGACGAGCCCTCCCGCTCGGCGGCATCGGGCCGCCGGGCACGGCCCGCGGAAGGACCCGCCCCGATGCCGAGACTCCTCACCACCCGACGCGCTCTCGCCAGCGCCACCGCCCTGGCGACGCTGGCCCTCACAGCGGCGATGCTGCCCTCGGCGTCCGCCACCATCTCGCCGGTCGTCGGGGCCGGCGGCGGCTCGGCGGCGGGCGACACCCGCGACGTGACTGCCGCGCTGGCACCCACCACCGCTCAGCTCGTCGCCGCGCGGGCCCTGGTCGCCGACGCGCCGAAGGGCGCCCGGGTCACCTGGGACGAGCGCTTCGGCACGCCACGCACCGCCACCGGCACCGGCGGCTACCTGACCGGCACCCGCAGCGGCTCCGCCGTCGACGTGGCCCGCTCCTGGGTCGCCGACAACCGCGGGGCCTTCGGCATGAGCGCAGCGCAGGTCGACGCGCTCGCGGTCAGCCGCAACCACGCGCTGCCCGGCACCGGTACCCGGGTCGTGACCTTCACCCAGGTCTTCGACGGCGTCGAGGCGGTCCAGGGCGGCCGGCTGAACATCGCCGTCACCCAGGACGGAAAGGTGCTGTCCTACGGCGGCAACCCGACCCGCGGCACGCAGTTCACCGGATCGTGGGCGATGTCGTCAGGACAGGCACTCGGCTCCGTCGCCCAGAAGCTGACCGGCACCTCGATCACTCCGACCGCCACCGGTGACGTGGCCGGGTACACCGCGTTCGCGAAGGGTCCGTTCGCCGCGCCGTCGTACGCGAAGAAGGCCGTCTTCCCGACCGCCGACGGAGCCCGCGCCGCCTACCGGGTGCTGCTCGTCGAGAAGCTCGACCGTGCCTGGGACACCGTGGTCGACGCACAGACCGGAGCCGTGCTCTGGAAGCAGAGCCTGGTGAAGAACGACTCCGAGGGCACCGTCTACGAGAACTTCCCCGGCGCCCCCAAGGGCGGCCAGCCGGTCGTGAAGTCCTTCGGGCCGACCGCCGAGTCGCCCTCCGGCTACACCGACCCGACCGGTCTCGCCGGCCTCGGCGGCCCGACGACCTTCGGCAACAACGCCAACACCTACGCCAACTACTCGAACTTCCTGGTGCCGGCCGACGAGGGCCCGCGCCCCGTGTCACCGACCAGCCAGTTCAACTACACCTACGACATGAACTGGCAGAAGACGAAGGGCGCCGTCGTGCCCCCGTCGTACGCGCTGGACCTGAACCCGGCGGCCACCAACCTGTTCTGGCAGCACAACCGGATCCACGACGAGTTCTACGACTTCGGCTTCACCGAGTCGGCCGGCAACTTCCAGACGGATGGAGGCGACCCGGTCCTCGGTCTGGTGCATGCCGGTGCTGCGAGCGGGGGCGCGCCGACCTACACGGGTCGGGACAACGCCTACTTCCTGCCGCTGCCGGACGGCGTCCCGTCGTGGAGCGGGATGTTCCTCTGGGAGCCCATCAACGACGCGTTCGAGGGGCCGTACTCCGACGGCAACTTCGACGCCTCGGTGATCGAGCACGAGTACGCGCACGGCCTGTCGACCCGGTACGTGGCGGGCGGCGAGTCGCTCGGCTCGCAGCAGGCCGGATCCATGGGTGAGGGCTGGAGCGACTGGTACGCCCTCAACCACCTCTACAACGCCGGCCTGCAGAGCAAGGCCGTGGTCGGCGAGTACGTGACGGGGAACCCGGTGCGCGGCATCCGCAACTGGAACTACGACCAGAACCCGACGAACTTCGGCGACATCGGCTACGACCTGACCGGCCCCGAGGTGCACGCCGACGGTGAGATCTGGACCGCGACCCTGTGGGACCTGCGCAAGCGACTCGTGGCGACGTACGGGGCCCAGCAGGGTGCCGAGGTGGCAGCCCGCCTCGTCACCGACGGCATGCCGCTGACAGCGCCCGACCCGTCGTTCCTCGACGCGCGCGACGGCATCCTGGCCGCTGATGTCGACCGCTACCACGGTGCGAACACCGACGCGATCTGGTCGGTGTTCGCGCACCGCGGCGCCGGCGCCTCGGCGCAGTCCGCGACCGGCGACGACACCAACCCGACGCCCGCCTTTGACCACGCGGTCGACTCCCGCAACGGCCTGCTGGTCGGCCGGGTCGTCAACGGGTCGACCGGCGAGCCGGTCAAGGGAGCCAAGGTGATCGTGGGCGAGTTCGAGGCCCGGGTGACCCCGCTGGCGCGCACCTCGGACACCGGTGGCTTCGGGGCCAAGATGGCCGCGGGCACCTACGACCTGCTCATCACGGCACCGGGCTTCGGCGCGCAGCAGTTCCGCAACGTCGCGGTGACCGCCGGGCGGACCACGTCGCTCGCGTTCACGGTCGCGCCCAACCTCACGTCGACGGCGGCCGGCGCCAAGGTGGTCGACGTGTCGAGCGAGGACGCCGGCCTGCCGGCCGAGTTCCTGCTCGACGACACCGCCGCCAGCGTGTGGGCAACGGCGAAGAGCGCGACGCCGTACAACAGCGGCCCGGACCAGCGGGTGACCGTCCAGCTCGCCAAGCCGTCGACGATCGACCGACTGCAGGTGAGCGCCTTCAAGAACACGACGTCCAGCCGCTTCTCCGCTCTCAAGGACTTCACCTTCCAGGTGTCCTCCGACGGCGTGCTGTGGAAGACCGTCAAGACCGGTGGCTTCGGCTACCAGACCCCGCGGCCGACCGCACCGGACCTCAACTACACGACCTTCACGCTGGACAAGCCGGTGAAGGCGACCTACGTCCGGTTCTTCGCCGACTCGGTGCAGGGCGAGACGCTCGACCACGCCGAGGCGGCCGAGCTGCAGGTCTTCGGCAGCGCGAAGGGCGTGTCGCCCGTCGCACCGTCGGCCGACCCGACCTTCACCGACAGCGGGACGATCGCCGCCGGCAACCCGAGCGCCGGCGACCCGACCGGGCTGCAGAACGTCAGCGGCGTGACCGGCAACGAGTTCGAACAGACCTGCACGGCGCCGCCGGCGTCGCAGGGCGTGGACGGCTGGGTGTCGACCCTGCCGAAGGGCTTCGGGGACGGGACCCACGCGATCACCGTGACCGGAGAGGAGACGCCGGCCGGGCACGACCTCGACCTCTACTTCTACGCGGCGGACTGCACGCTGCTGGGGTCGATCGCCACGTCAGCCCCGGACGAGTCCGGCGTGATCCCGGGCGGGACGGCGTACGTCCTCACCCACCTCTACACCGGTGCGGACGTGCCGTTCACCCTCACAGCCACCGACGCCGGCTGAGGGGTGAGGGGTGGAGCAGGACTACGCCGTCTCGACGTAAGCGTGGTCGAGGTAGTCGTGCACGGCCTGCTCGGGCACCCGGAAGGAGCGGCCGACGCGGACGGCGGGCAGCGTGCCCGCGTGCACGAGGCGGTAGACGGTCATCTTCGACACCCGCATCACCGAGGCGACCTCGGCGACGGTGAGGAACGTGACCTCGGACAGGGGACGATCCTTGGGACCTTGAGCAGCCATGACGCACCGAACCTTCAGCACGTGACGGGCGCCGGCTTCCCCACCGGAGCACAACAGGGCGTACGCGCTCTGCCGACAGGGTAGGTGCGGAAGTGCCTCGTGGGAAAGGGGGGACGCTCAGCTCACCCGGTCGGACCCCTCAAGACGGAGCATCTCCGCGGGAACCGGCCGGCTGAAGTAGTAGCCCTGGGCCTGCTGGCAGCCGAGCGCGGCGAGCTCGCTCAGGGTCGGCTCGTCCTCCACCCCTTCGGCCACGACGTCCAGGCCGAGCCGGGCGCCGAGCGCGATCGTCGAGTCCACGATCACCCGGTCCCGCTCGCTGGTGGTGAGCGCAGCGACGAACACCCGGTCGATCTTCAGCTCGTGCACCGGCAGCACCTTGAGGTAGGCCAGCGACGAGTAGCCGGTGCCGAAGTCGTCGATGGACAGCCGGATCCCGGCGTCGGCCAGCTGGGTCAGGACCACCAGCGCCCGGTCCGGGTCCTCCATGATCGTGGTCTCGGTGATCTCCAGCGCGAGCAGGCGGGCCGGCACGCCGTGCGTCCCCAGCACGGTGAGCACCCGCTCGGCGAACCCCGGCTGGAGCAGGCTGCGGGTCGAGATGTTGACCGCTACCGGCAGCTCGCGCCCGTCGTCCATCCATCCGCGGACCTGGGCCAGAGCCTGGTCCAGCACCGACTCGGTCAGCGGGTGCACCAGCCCGGTGCGCTCGGCGAACTGGACGAACTCTGCCGGTGGCAGCAGGCCGCGCTGCGGGTGGGCCCAGCGGACCAGGGCCTCGACGCCGAGCACCCGGCCGGACAGGTCGCACTTGGGTTGGTAGTGCAAGACCAGCTCACCCTCGGCGATGGCCCGGGCCAGGTCGGCGAGCAGACCCAGCCGCTCGGTGCTGTGCCGGTCCAGCGCGCCGTCGTAGGCGCAGACTCCGACGTGCGTGCGCTTCGCCTGCTCGGCCGCGACGTCGGCGTGCCGCAGCAGGGCCGGGCCGTCCTCCGCGTCCAGCGGGTGCATCGAGACACCGGCCCGCGCGTCCAGGACGACGTCGACGCCGCCTACCCGGACCGGCGCGCGCAGCGCCGATCGCAAGGCCTCCGCGTGCAGCAGCGCGGCCTGGACGCCGTCCACGTCGGGCAGCAGCACGGCGAACTCGTCCGCGCCGAGCCGGGCCACCAGGTCGTGCGGACCCGCCAGCCGGGTCAGCCGCTGCGCCATCTCGAGCACGACCTCGTCGCCGCAGCCGTGCCCCAGGGTGTCGTTCACCTCACGGAACCGGTCCAGGTCGAGCAGCACCAGGGCCACGCTGCTCGATCCCGAGCCGCCGGTCGCTGCCGACAGAGCGACGTCGAGGTGGGCCCGGTTGGCCAGGCCGGTCAGGGCGTCGTGCCGGGCCTGGTGCTCGTTCCGCGACGACTCCACCCGCAGCCGCCGCGAGGCCGTGGCCACGACCCGGAACAGCCCCAGCCAGAGCACCACGAGGCCGAGGACGAGCAGCGCGGCGGTCCGGGTGGTGTCGGCGCGGATGCTCGCCTGCACCGGCTGGTAGGGGAGGTACAGCTCGAACACACCGGCCGGGCGGGCCTCGCCGTCGTACAGGATCGGCACGTACACCTCGAGCAGGGTGCCGTACCGGTCGATCAGCGCGGCGTTGTCCGGCTCCGAGCTGTCGCTGATCACCTCCGCCTCGATCTCGCCGGCCAGCGCATCCGCCAGCTCGTCCGAGGGGCCGG
This sequence comes from Actinomycetota bacterium, assembly GCA_030841195.1. GTDB lineage: Bacteria > Actinomycetota > Actinomycetes > JACCUZ01 > JACCUZ01 > JAVEDA01. Next base: position 7,880 of record JAVEDA010000205.1, read on the forward strand.
CGCCGGTGCGGGCGGGCGTCCGCGTGTGCGGGTCCGCGCTGTAGAGCAGCTCGTCGCCGTTCCAGATCTTGATCCGGGCGATCTCGGCGCCGGCCCGGGATCCCTGCACCACGCGGTCCAGCGCGGCCACCTTGTCGGCGGGGAGCTGCCGGGTGAGGTCGTCCGGCGTGAGCAGCGGCTGCACCGCGATGGTGGTGGTGAGGACCGCGGCATCGGTGGCCGACTGCAGGCCGCGTGCGGCGATCATCGACGCCAGCAGCTTGGCCATCAGGACACCGAGCAGCACCACCAGCACCAGGCTCACGACGGCGAATCGCACGAGCAGGCTGGCGCCGCGCACGCGCGTTCGAAGGGAGCCCACAGCAGAACGTCGACAGGAAAGCGGGCGTCTCGATCACCCGAACGGGCGAACGTCGTCGCCGGTCGGCCCTCTGTGTCGCGCCCCGCAGTCGGTCCACTTCAGGTCCGGGAGCCGCTGTGACGCAAGCGGACCGGGTCGGCGGGACCTGTTGTGCCACGCAGCCGGTCCACTTCGGGCTCGGAGCCGGGCCCGCGGCGAACCTCAGGGGGCGAGCCCGGCCGCGTCGAGGAGGTAGGCGGTCATCGGGGCGTAGCGGTGCGGCGGCACGTTGTCGTCGAGCGGGACAGACACGGCCACCAGGCCCTCGGCCTCGCCCACGAACAGCGCCGGGTCGATGCAGTCCGCGAAACCGACCGCGGACACGCCGGCCTGCCCGGCGGCTCCGGCCCAGCCGTGGTCGGCGACCACCAGGTCGGGCAGCGCCTCACCCGAGTCCTGCAGGGCAGCGAGCAGACCACGCATCGGCTGGGCCGAGTGGGTGTGGTTGAGGTTGCCCATGTCGCTGGCGACGGCCACCCCACCGACGTACCGGATGTGCCGGTCGACCTTGCCCCAGCGGGTCATGGACTGCCAGGCGAACCCGTCGCCGGGGGTGAGCACGGTGGCCCCGGCGGTCTGGAGCGCTGCGGCGACCGCCTGGTGCACAACCAGCAGACCAGCCGGGTGGCCGGTCGCGAGCACCACCCGGGAGCGGTCTCGCGCGGCCTGGGCCAGGTGCTCGGCCATCCGGTCCAGCGCGTCGATGGTGCGGTCGGGGTCGATCCGGTCCTGGCCCCGCAGGTAGGCGGGGTCCGGCGAGACGCCGACCCGCTCGGCCATCAGCGCCAGGATGTCCGCGAGGTTCCACCGGCCGGCCGGCTCGAGGCCGAACATGGCCTTGGGCAGCCGGGCCGCGAGCATCCCGTACTTGAGCAGGTTGTCCTCGCGCGACGTGCCGACGTCGCCGGCGATCCGGCTGGCGGCGAGGTGGGCGCTCAGCGCGGCCCGGTCCGGAGCGCTCACAGGTGCAGCAGCCCGCCGAGCCCGTTGGCCGGGAAGACCGCGCGCTGGGTCGCGAGCACGGCCCGGTCGACGGCGTCGGCCGGGTCGAAGCCCTCCGACCAGTCCCGCCAGGTCGTCGTCCCGCCGTCGGTCATCCGGGCCGGCGCGGCCAGGCCGTAGCGCTCCACGACGTACTCGCGCCAGCCCTCGGGCACCGCGGTCTCCGGGGCGATCGCGGCGCCCGCGGCCTCGGCCAGCAGGTGCGTCCAGGCCCGGGGGACCACCTCGGCGAGCTCGTAGCCGCCGCCACCGGTGGCCAGCCACCGTCCGCCGGCGTGCCGGTGCGCCAGGTCGTGCAGTGCGGCGTACGACGTGCGCTGGGCGTCGACGGTCAGGCCCAGGTGGGCCAGCGGGTCGAGCACGTGGCTGTCGCAGCCATGCTGGGTGACCAGCACCTGCGGCTGGAACTCGGCGACCAGCGGCGGCACCACGGCGTGGAACGCGCGCAGCCAGGCCGCGTCGGCGGTGCCGGGAGGCAGCGCCAGGTTGACCGCGTGGCCGGCCGCGCCGGGGCCGCCGGTGTCCTCGGGGAAGCCGGTGCCGGGAAAGAGGTAGCGGCCGCTCTCGTGCACCGAGATGGTGAGCACCCGCGGCTCGTCCCAGAAGGCCCGCTCCACGCCGTCCCCGTGGTGAACGTCGACGTCGACGTAGGCGACCCGCTCGGCACCCTGCTCGAGCAGCCAGGCGATGGCGATCGCGGGGTCGTTGTAGATGCAGAACCCGCTGCCCGCTCCCGGCATGGCGTGGTGCAGCCCGCCGGCCACGTTGACACCGTGCTCGGCCGTGCCGGTCCAGACCGCGCGGGCGGCCGCCAGGGTGGCGCCCGCCACCAGTGCGGCGGCCTCGTGCATGCCGCGGAAGGCCGGGGTGTCCGAGGTCCCGATGCCGCGGGCCAGGTCGGCGTGCCGCGGGTCGGCGCCGGCGGCCTTGACCGCCTCGACGTACTCCTTCTCGTGCACCAGCAGCAGCTCGTCGTCGGTCGCCGGCTCGGGCCGCACCAGCGAGACGTTCGGGAGGTCCAGCACGCCGAGCTCGCGGGCGAGACGCATGGTGAGGTCGACCCGCAACGGGTTGAGCGGGTGGTCCGGGCCGAAGTCGTAGGCGACCAGTGCCTCGTCCCACGGCACACAGACCGACGCGCTCACACGGGCACGCTACCCGGCGTACCGGCCGATCACTCGGTGCGCAGGGCGACCACCGGGTCCAGCCGACCGGCCCGCCGGGCCGGGGCGACCCCGAAGAAGACGCCTACCGCTGCCGACACCGTGAAGGCCAGCGCCGGTGACCACCAGGCGATGACGGCGGGCAGCGGCGACACCGCGGCCACCAGCAGTGACGACCCCACCCCGAGGCCGATACCGATCAGGCCACCGACGACGCAGAGCAGCACCGCCTCGATCAGGAACTGGAGCAGGATGTCGCGCTGCCGGGCGCCCAGCGCCTTGCGCAGCCCGATCTCGCGGGTCCGCTCCCGGACGCTGACCAGCATGATGTTCGAGACGCCCACGCCGCCGACGAGCAGTGAGATCGCGGCGATCGCCGCGAGGACCAGCGTCAGCAGGCCGAGGATCCGCCCGATGGTGCCCAGGATCTGGGTCTGCGTGACGGCCGAGAACTCCTCCCCGTCGTACTTGTCCCGCAACGCAGCGGTCAGCTTGCCCTGCAGCGGCTCGACGTCGTCGGCCCGAGGCGCCTTCACGGCGAGCGCGTCGATCCGGTCGACACCGAACAGCCGCTGGGCGGCGGTCACCGGGATGTGCACCTCGGTGTCGCGGTCGACACCGAAGGTCGAGCCGACCGGCGCGAAGACGCCGATGACCCGGAACCGGACGCCGGCGATCGACACCTGGCGGCCGAGCGGGTCGACGTCGCCGAACACCCGGCGCACGACCGTCGACCCGAGCACCGCGACCCGGCGACGGGTGTCGACGTCGGAAGCGGTGATGTACTCCCCCCGCGCCAGTGGCCGGTCGAAGACGTTGGGCACGTTCTCGTTGACGCCGTTCACGGTGACGAACGTCTCGCGGCGGCCGACGCTGACGTTCTCCCCCGAGGCGACCGAGACCGCGACCCGGCGCTCGTCGCCGACGACCCGGCCGAGCAGGTCGACGTCGTCGAGGGTCAGCCGGCTGATCGTGGGCGCCGACCCGAGCTCGAACTTCCCCGGCACCACGATGATGATGTTCGAGCCGAGGCCTTCGACCTGCTGCTCAACCTCGTGCTTGGCACCGGCGCCGAGCGCGACGAGGACGACGACCGCCGCGACGCCGATGACGACACCGAGCATTGTCAGACTGCTGCGCAGCTTGTTGGCCACCAGTGCCCCCAGCGCGACCCGGAACGCCTCGCCGGCTCTCACTCGATCAGTCCGTCTCTCATGCGGACCCGCCGACGGGCCAGCGCTGCGACCTCGGGGTCGTGGGTGACCACGACGACGGCGACGCCGCGGTCCCGCACCAGGCCGTCCAGCAGGGCCATGATCTCGGCCCCGCTGCCGGTGTCCAGGTTCCCGGTCGGCTCGTCGGCAAGCAGCAGGCCGGGCTCCCCCACCAGGGCGCGTGCGATGGCCACCCGCTGCTGCTCGCCGCCGGACAGCTGGCCGGGACGATGCCCCAGCCGGTGTGCCAGCCCCACGGCGGTGAGCGCAGCCTCGGCCCGCTCGCGTCGCTCGGCCCGGCGTACGCCCCGATAGACCAGCGGCAGTGCCACGTTGTCCAGCGCGGTGGTGCGGCCCAGCAGCTGGAACGACTGGAACACGAAGCCGATGGTGCGGTTGCGCAGGCCGGCGAGCTCCCCGTCGCCCAGCGTCGCGACGTCCCGGTCGCCGACCCGCAGCATGCCCGAGGTCGGCCGGTCGAGGCAGCCGAGCAGGTGCATCAGGGTCGACTTGCCAGAGCCCGACGGGCCGACCACCGCGACGTACTCGCCGGGGTCGATGCGCAGGCTGACACCGCGCAGCGCCTCGACCGAGACCCCGTCGAGGTGGTAGCTGCGGCGTACGTCGACGGCTTCGACAGCGGGACTGCTCACGGCAGGTGCTGGCCGTCGTGCACCTGGTCGGCCCCGCGGACGACCACGTGCTCACCGACCTTGAGCCCCTCCAGGACCTGCACCCGGGCCTTGCCCTGGGCGCCGAGCCTGACCCGCCGCTCCTTGGCCACACCGTGCACGACGACCCAGACGGCGTCGCGACGGCCGTCCCGGAACACCGCCGCGGCCGGGACGGCCACGGTGTCCCGGGCGGTCCGGACCTGCAGGTCGACCACCGCGCTCATGCCGGGCCGCGGGGTCGGTGCCGTCGAGCCGTCCGCGGCAGTGCCCCGGCCGAGCGAGAGGCGCACCACGTAGGTGACGCCGCCGCGGGTCGAGCTGGTGGGCGCCGGGTCGATGGTGGTCACGGCCGCCTCGTACTGAGCGTCCGGGACGGCGTCCAGCTCGGCCGACGCGGGCACGCCGGACCGGACGAGCAGCACATCGGTCTCGTCGACCTGCGCCGTCAGCGAGAGCGTCGAGGTGTCGGTCACGGTGAGCACCGGCTGCCCGGAGGAGACCGGCCGGCCCTGGGCCAGCACCGCGTCGACCGAGCCGCTCGACCCTGAGCCGCTCGATCCGAGGAGGTCGCCGGCCTGGCCCTGCAGGTTCTCCGGCAGCTGGTCCAGCAGGGCTGACGGGTCGGTCGCCGCGGTCGAGGCAGCGGGGGGCGAGAGCGAGACGGTGCCGGCGACCGGTGCCCGGACCGTGAGGGCGGCCACCTCGCGCCGGGCCGCGTCCACAGCGGCCCGGGTCTGCACCCGCTGGGCGGCCGACAGGGACGTGACGGCGTCGGACAGGCTGCCGAGACCGGCGGCCAGGGCCTGCGCGGCCTGGTCGGCGCTGGCCCGCGCCGCCTGGTACTGCGACTGCGAGACGCGCAGCGCGGACAGGGCCTGCTGCCTCGCGGGGCCGGGCGGGATCCGCAGCGCGGCCCGGCGGGCCCGGGCGAAGGCACGCCGGGCTGCCGCGTCGGCCCGGTCGGCCGCGGAGAGGTCGACGGCGCCGGCGCTGCCCGGCGTACCGGCCGATGCCGCCTCCGCGTCGGCCCGGAGCGCCTGTCTGAGCCGGCGCCTGGCGTCGGGCGACTCCACTCGCAGGAGCACCTGGCCGGCGTGCACCTGCTGACCCTCGCGGACCCGCAGCGCCGCCACCGTCCCGTCGGCCGGCGACGTCACGGTGGCCGTGGCGCGGGCCGAGACCGTGGCCGGCGCCTCGACGACCTCGACCACGGTCGCCCGGCCGACGGCGGCG
>JAVEDA010000257.1 GCA_030841195.1 Actinomycetota bacterium
ACCCGGACGTCGGCCCGGGTGCCCTGGACGATCGCGAGGGCGTAGTCGAGCACCTCGCTGCCCTGGCCGGTGACGACCGACGCGTCGGTGCCGTCGCCGACCTTCGACCCCACCGGCAGGTCCCGCATGTCGTGCAGGCGCGGGTGGACCGTGACGTGGTCCGGCACGTGGAGCGGGCGGGTGGTGCCCGTCAGGCCGAGGCCCGGTCGCGACAACAGGTGGACGAGGGTCCGGTCGGCGACCGCCCGGCCGGTGGCGAGCCGGGTGACCGGGACGGCGACGTGCTCTCCCGGCCGGAGCCGGCCCACGGACGCGACCAGTTCGGCGATGCCGGCGGTGTACAGGCTGAACGTGGCCTCGCTGCTCACTCGTCTCCCCTTGTTGGTCACAGTGAGCACCGTGTGCAGTGCAGTGCCCACCGCGACCCGCGGCGGGTGCGTGACCTCGACGGCCAGCCCGTCCAGACGGCCACGGGTGAACACTCCGACGACGAGGGCACCGGCGAACGCACCTGAGAGCAGAAGGAACCAGGCGTTACCCGTCAGCCACGCCAGGGTCGCCATCAGCAGCCCCAGCACCGCCGCCGTGACGGCCCTACCCGTGATGGCATAACGGGTACCGGACGGCTCGCTCACCGACGTACGGGCACGCTGGTCCGGCTCACGGCGTCGCGGACGATGTCGGCGGCACGCACACCCGGGCCGGAGGTGGTGACGAGCCGGTGCGCGAGGCACGGCACGGCGGCCCGCTTGACGTCGTCCGGGAGGACGTAGTCGCGACCCGCGAGCACGGCCACCGACTGGGACAGCCGCACAAGCATCAGCGCGGCCCGGGTGCTCCCACCTATCGCCACCCGGACGTCGGCCCGGGTGCCCTGGACGATCGCGAGGGCGTAGTCGAGCACCTCGTCCGCCACGTGTGTGGTCCTGACCCGGTCCCGGGCGGCGATCAGGTGCGCGGTGTCGACGACCGGGAGCAGCCGGTCGACGGTCGCGCCGGTCAGCTGCTCCTGCACGACGATCCGCTCGTACCCGGGCGCCAGCGGGCCGAGGGTGAGCGCGACCGCGAACCGGTCCAGCTGCCCCTCGGGCAGCGGGTAGGTGCCGTGCTGGTCCTGCGGGTTCTGGGTGGCCACCAGGGTGAACGGGTCGGGCAGCGGGCAGCGCCGACCGTCCACGGTCACGGCCGACTCGTCCATCGCCTCCAGCAGGCCCGACTGGGTGCGCGGCGAGACCCGGTTGAGCTCGTCGACGAGCACCACGTTGGCGAACAGTGGACCTTCGACCACGTCGAAGGCGAACCGTTGCGGGTTCCACACCGCCGACCCGGTGACATCGGCCGGCAGGAGGTCGGAGGTGCCCTGGATCCGGGCGAACGAGCCACCGAGGCTGCGGGCGAGAGCGCGCGCCAGGGTCGTCTTGCCGCTGCCCGGCACGTCCTCGATCAGGACGTGACCGCCGGCGAGGACGGCCGCGACCACCAGCTCGACCACGTCGTCGTGACCCCGCAGGACGCTGCCGATGCTCGTGACCAGGGCGCGAGCCACCGAGGCCGGGTGCCACCCGCCGTCGGGTGGCGCGTGACCGGCCGTGCCGTCCAGGGTGCTGTCGAGCACGTCAGGTCCTCCCCGCTCGCTCCGATATCCACCCATCGGCCGGACGGCCGGTCATCTTGATCGGTGGCGCGCCGAGGCCCCGGCTGACACGCTTCCTCGCGCGATGACCAGCCCACCCCCGCCGCCAGGCCCGCCCCGCCGCTCGCTCCGGCCACGGCTGCCCGCGGTGCTGCGCGACGAGCCGCAGTACCGGCTGCTGTTCACCGGCCAGGTGCTCTCGATCCTGGGTGACCGCGTGACGATGGTGGTGCTGCCGTTCGCGGTGCTGGCCGTCGGCGGCCACGTGGGTGACGTGGCCATCGTGTCGGCCGCTCAGTTCCTGCCCTTCGCGATCCTGGCTCTGCCGGCCGGGGTCTGGGCCGACCGTTACAACCGCAAGCGCATCATCATCACCTCGGACGTGGCCCGGTTCCTGTGCCAGCTCACGGCCGGCCTGCTCCTCGTCACCGACACCGCCCACGTCGGGCACCTGGTGGCCATCGCTGCCGTCTACGGGGCGGCCGACGCGTTCTTCGCCCCTGCCTTCACCGGCCTGCTGCCCGGCACGGTCTCGCCGGTGAACCTGCAGCCGGCCAACGCGTTGCGCGGGCTGAGCTACTCGACCGGGTCGATCCTCGGGCCGGTGCTCGGCGGGCTGCTGGTGGCCCTGGCCGGTCCGGGCGGCGCGTTCCTGTTCGACGCCGCGACCTTCGCCGTGTCCATCGCCTGCCTCGTGCCGCTGCGCCCACGGGTGGTCGCCGACGTCCTGCACGAGGAGGACCCGGAGGCCACCACGACGCACTTCCTCACCAGCCTGAAGGAGGGCTGGTCGGAGGTGCGCAGCCGGTCGTGGGTCACCGCCTTCCTCGGCGGCATGGCGTCCTACCACGTGATCGTGCTGCCGGCGATCTTCGTGCTCGGGCCGGTGCTCGCCGCCGACGAGCTGGACGGGGCGAAGTCGTGGGCGATCATCACAGCTGGCTTCGGCCTCGGCTCGGTGCTCGGCGACCTGCTGCTGCTGCGGTGGCGGCCGCGGTTCGCGCTGCGGGTCGCCTCGCTGATGCTCGTCGGCGCCTCGTGTCAGGCCGCGTTCATCGGCAGCGGGCTCGGGACCTGGGCGATCGCCGGGCTCGAGGTGCTGGCCGGCATCTGCGTCACCTGCACCTTCACGCTCTGGGAGACCTCGCTGCAGGAGCACGTGCCCGACCGGGCGCTGTCCCGCGTCTCCAGCTACGACTACCTGACCAGCGTCGGCCTGATGCCCGTCGGCAACCTGACGGTCGGCACCGTCAGCGCGGCCGTCGGGGTCAAGCCGACGCTGTACGTCATGACGGCACTGGGCGTCACGGCGGCGCTGGCGATCGCCTCGGTCCCCGCCGTACGCCGGTTGCCCCGCGCCGAGCCCGTCGCCGACCCCGCCCCGGTCTAGCCCAGCGACTCGAGCAAGCGGTCCAGGAAGGGCACCTGGCCCGCCACCAGCAGGTCGCGGGCGGTGTCCAGGTCGACCCAGGCGAACCGGTCCAGCTCCGGGAACTCCTGCACTCGGCCGGACCCGCGGGGCCACTCCAGGCTGAAGGTGTTGCTGACCGCGGCGGCGGAATCGAGGTCACCCTCGACTGCCCACACCGTGACCTCCTTGCCGCCGGACTGCAGCACCGACCCGAGCGGCACCGGGTCGGCGCCGGGCAGCGGCAGACCGGTCTCCTCGCCCCACTCGCGCACCGCCGCGGCCCAAGAGTCCTCCTCCGGCGCGTGCTCGCCCTTGGGCACCGACCAGGCGCGCTCCTGCTTGCGAGCCCAGAACGGGCCGCCCATGTGCCCCAGCAGGACCTCGACCCCGCCGTCGGCTCCGGTCCGGTGCAGCAGCACCCCGGCACTGCGTCTCGTCACCGCCACCCTGGCATCCTCGCGGCCCTGGCATCCTCGCGGAAGATGCGGCGAGCCGGTCGCGTTGCATGAGCAAACAACCGGTACCTGCAGCGAGGAGCGTTCCCATGGCCACCGTCGAGGCGACCGTCGCGACCTTCGACGAGCTCGTCGACGAGCCCGGCATCGTCCTGGTGGACTTCTGGGCCGAGTGGTGCGGGCCGTGCCGTGCGTTCGGGCCGGTGTTCGAGGCCGCCTCCGAGGTGCACACCGACATCTCGTTCGCGAAGGTCGACACCGAGGCCGAGCGGGAGCTGGCGGCCCGGGCCTCGATCACCTCGATCCCCACCCTGATGGCGTTCCGGGACGGCATCCTCGTCTTCGCCCAGCCGGGTGCGCTGCCCGCCCCCGCGTTGGAGCAGCTCATCACCGCCGTCCGCGGCCTGGACATGGACGACGTACGCCGGCAGCTCGAGACCGAGCAGGCGGCAGACGCCACCGGCTGACCAGCGCGCGTCGGGCCCCGCCGGAACCCCCCAGGCGGCCCGCTCGTCCTACCGGCCGTGCCCCTGCCCCATCGACGCCTGCGCCTCGTCATGGGCATCGTGGCAGTCCTCGCGGTCGGACTCGGGCTCGCGGTGACGGTGAGCACCCGCGGCCACCATCCGGGCCGGCTGGCGAGTGGCCCCACCCGGTTGGCGGCCCGGGCCGGCATCACCCGGATCAAGCACGTGGTCGTGGTGATGCAGGAGAACCGGTCCTTCGACAGCTACTTCGGCACGTATCCCGGCGCCGACGGCTACCCGCGCAACGCAGACGGGAGCATCGCGGTCTGCGTCCCGAGCCCGGCGCGCGGCGGCTGCCTCGGGCCCTACCACGACGCGCGTGACGTCAACGGTGGCGGCCCGCACGGACACCGCGACGCGGTGGCCGACGTCAACGGCGGCGCGATGGACGGCTTCCTGGTGCAGGCCGAGAAGGCCAGGCTCGGCGGCGGCTGCTCCGACCCCAACGACCCCGAGTGCCTCACAGCCTCGGAGCGGGACGTGATGGGCTACCACGACGACCGGGAGATCCCGAACTACTGGGCCTACGCGCGCAACTTCGTGCTGCAGGACCACATGTTCCAGCCGAACAGCTCGTGGAGCCTGCCGGCCCACCTGTTCACCGTGTCGCTGTGGTCGGCGGTGTGCGACGACGACGACCCGGACTCGTGCACGAACAGCGTCGGCCACCCGGGTGACCCCCCCGACTTCAACACCGCCCAGCACCCGGGCGACCGGCCCCCGACCTACGCCTGGACGGACCTGACCTACTTGCTGCACCGGGCGCACGTCTCGTGGCGGTACTACGTGGCCAAGGGCGACGAGCCGGACTGCGCCAACGACGCGCTGATCACCTGCCCCCGGGTGGCGCAGAGCGCGAGCACACCGGGGATCTGGAACCCGCTGCCGTACTTCACGACCGTCCGCGACGACAACCAGCTCAAGAACATCGTGTCGGTGCACCACTTCCTGACCGCGGCGCAGGACGGCACCCTCCCCGCGGTGAGCTGGGTGATCCCGTCGGAGGCCGTGAGCGAGCACCCGCGCTCGCAGGTCAGCGCCGGCCAGTCCTATGTCACCGGCCTGGTGAACGCGGTGATGTCCGGCCCGGACTGGAAGTCCACCGCCATCTTCCTGACCTGGGACGACTGGGGCGGCTTCTACGACCACGTCGCACCCCCGACGGTGGACGAGAACGGCTACGGCCTGCGGGTGCCCGGCATCGTCATCAGCCCGTACGCCCGGCAGGGGTACGTCGACCACCAGGTTCTCAGCTTCGACGCCTACGCCAAGTTCATCGAGGACCGGTTCCTGCGCGGGCAACGGCTGGACCCGACCAACGACGGCCGGCCGGACCCGAGACCCGGCGTCCGTGAGAACGCCGCGCAGCTCGGCGACCTGCTGAGCGACTTCGACTTCAGCAGGCCGCCGCGCCCACCGCTACTGCTGTCCGTGCACCCGAAGACCGACCTGGTCGGCCCCGACGTCAGCAGCAACTAGAGCTCTCGCAACACTCCGGCTCGCAGCAGTCGTCCATGGCGGTCACCTCCCATCCCTTCGGTCAATCGCATCGATGTGCATCGATGCGTTGACCCTGGATGACACATCGACGATTGTCAATACGTGCGCTAGGATCGGGCCCATGCCGACGCTGACCCGCCCACTGCTCCCCCTGGTCGAGCAGCCCGGCGAGATGTGCTGCGCCCCGCTGGCCGATGCCCCCTTGACCGAGGCCGACGCCCACGTGCTGGCCGGGCGGCTCAAGGCGCTCGCCGACCCCGGTCGGCTCCGGCTGCTGTCCTTGGTGCTGGCCGCGGGCGAGTCCTGCGTCTGCGACCTGACCGAGCCGCTGGCCCTGAGCCAGCCGACGGTGAGCCACCACCTCAAGGTGCTGGTCGACGCCGGCATCCTGCAGCGGGAGAAGCGCGGCCGCTGGGCCTGGTTCAGCCCGGTACCGGGTGCCCTCGGTGCGCTGGCTGCGATCCTGGGTGCCGTGGCACAGCCCACCACTGCGGGCGCCTGACCGGCGGTCACGTTTGCGCCTGGCGGGCGCACGCCTCACTGCGGACTTGCCTCAAAGCGGACCGGCTGGCGGCCCGAACGACATGACGGCAACCGGTCCACTTTGGATCTGGCTGCGGTATCGAGCGGCGCCGACCCAGCAGATTCTGCACAGCGGACCGGGTAGCGGCCTCGGCGACATGACGGCAACCGGTCCGCTTCAGGTCCGGCCCCGCCGCAGCTGCTCCGCTGGTCGATGTCTCGCCCTGAACCGTTCCGCCGCCCCACGGCAGTGCGGCAGTCCTCACTCGGAAAGCACCACAGTGAGGGCGCCTGTGGGTCGCACCTGCGCTCGACAACCCGCGGGGACGGTCGGTTCCCGGCCACTGTGGTACCTAGCCACGCCCGGCAGCCCGGCCCGTCTGCAGTCGAGCACACAATGCCGGCCCATAGCGCGGTCGCCCTGGCCCGATCCGGCGGTCATTGTGTGCTGGACGGCAGGTCAGCACCACGGCGAGGACCCACACTGCTCGTGCTGGGCCGGCGCCACCGACCGCCCGCCGGGCCGGTGGCGCCGTGGCAGAGTGGATGGCATGTGCCGAAACATCCGCACCCTGCACAACTTCGAGCCGCCCGCCAGCCACGACGAGGTCGGCGCGGCCGCCCTCCAGTACGTGCGCAAGGTCAGCGGCAGCGCCAAGCCGTCCGCGGCGAACCAGGCGGCCTTCGACGAGGCGGTCCGGGAGGTCGCGCACGCGACCCAGCACCTGATCGAGGCGCTGGTGACGACCGCGCCACCCAAGGACCGCGAGGTGGAGGCGGCCAAGGCGCGAGCACGCAGCGCCGAGCGCTACGCCCGTACCTGACCGCCTCTTGCGAAAGTTACCCGTCAGTAGCATGATGGTTGTTACTGACGGGTAGGAAGTGCGCCGTCAGCCGGACGCCGTCGTCGGAAGGACGCGCCCTGATGGGCCACTACAAGAGCAACCTGCGCGACATCGAGTTCACCCTGTTCGAGGTCTTCGGCCGGTCGCAGGTCCTGGGGACCGGGCCGTACGCCGAGGTCGACGAGGACACGGCGCGCAGCATCTTGGGTGAGGTCGAGCGACTGGCGACCCACGAGCTGGCCGAGTCGCTGCTCGAGTCCGACCGCACGCCGCCGGTCTACGACCCGGCGACCCACACGGTGACGATGCCCGAGGGCTTCAAGAAGAGCTACCAGGCCTACATGGACGCCGAGTGGTGGCGGATGGACCTGCCCGAGGAGCTCGGCGGCACCGTCGTCCCGCCGTCGTTGCGCTGGGCGGTCGCCGAGCTGATCCTCGGCAGCAACCCGGCCGTGCACATGTACGCCTCCGGCATGGCGTTCGCGCACGTCGTCTACCGGCTCGGCACCGAGGAGCAGCGTCAGGTCGCTGCCCGGATGGTCGAGGGTCGCTGGGGCGCCACCATGGTGCTCACCGAGCCGGACGCCGGCTCCGACGTCGGCGCCGGGCGCACGAAGGCCATCCCGCAGGCTGACGGCACCTGGCACATCGAGGGCGTCAAGCGCTTCATCACCTCGGCCGAGCACGACATGTCCGACAACATCGTGCACCTGGTGCTGGCCCGCCCCGAGGGGGCCGGACCGGGCACCAAGGGGCTGTCGCTGTTCATCGTCCCGAAGATCCACTTCGACTGGGAGACCGGTGAGCTGGGCGAGCACAACGGTGCCTACGTCACCAACGTCGAGCACAAGATGGGCCTCAAGGCCTCCACCACCTGCGAGGTCACCTTCGGCGAGCGGGAGCCCGCCGTCGGCTGGCTGGTCGGCGAGGTGCACGACGGCATCGCCCAGATGTTCAAGATCATCGAGTTCGCCCGGATGATGGTCGGCACCAAGGCGATCGCCACCCTGTCGACCGGCTACCTGAACGCGCTCGACTACGCCAAGACCCGCCTCCAGGGCGCGGACCTGACCCGGATGACCGACAAGGCCGCACCGCGGGTGCCGATCACGCACCACCCGGACGTACGCCGGTCGCTGATGACCCAGAAGTCGTACGCCGAGGGGATGCGCGCCCTGGTCCTCTACACCGCCACCATCCAGGACGAGGTGGCCCTGGCCGAGGCGG